>PKYJ01000052.1:0-6091 GCA_003132605.1 Peptococcaceae bacterium
TACTGCAGGCACCCCTTTTCCTTTCATAGCATGGCCTTTTTGGGCTCAAGTGGCTGCTTCGGAGTGGTCCAAGGTGGCCGGGTAAGAGTTGGAGATCGGGACCGTTTCATGGCGGACGGCTTAACTGACAGAGAGGAGAAACAGAGGATGTACGGTCCCAGGGTGATGGAGCATTTTCAGAATCCGCGCTGTGCCGGAAATATTCCGGATGCGGACGGAGTGGCCACAATCGACGAGGGTTGTGGCGATTGCCTGCTGCAGCATGACGGCGGTGCTTGCCGAAGGGAAAACTTTGCCGGAAGCGATGATGCTGACCAACAAAGACGTAGAGCGGGCGCTGGGCGGTCTCCCCCCGGAAAAACAGCACTGCTCCAACATGGCCGCCGATACGTTGTACGAGGCAATACAGGATTACCTCTATAAGCAGGCTGACGGAGGGACCCTCTCGCCCCCGCAATGTTCGGGCGATTCCTGGCGGGCGCTGTACCTGAAGCGGGAAGGCGGCAATAACTAAACCCACTGAGTCTTGAAAAAAAAGCTTCCGGGAAGCCAAAACCGCTTTTACTCACTTCAATTCTCCTTCCCTCAGACAGATCCAATAGGGCATATGCCTTAATGAAACTATAATACTAATATTCAACAAACTTCGAAAATATTAAAAGAACGTCAAAGCGTTTGTCGAATTGAAATGGGAATGGATGAACCATTACAAGCTGGCCGGTGTCCCGCTACGGGAACTGGAAGAGGTAATCCTGCCGGTTGAGGAGTTGGAGTCGTTCAGGTTGAAGGACATGGATGGGCTGACCAGGAGCAGTGCGCCGAGCGGTGGGCATTTCCCGGACACTTCCAGCGCCACCTGTATGCAGCCCACGCCAAAGCACGAGAACGGAGACTCTGATGAAACAGGAAATCAACAGCAGCAGGGTGGCCCTCTGCTCGCTGATCCTGAATATTATTGTGGCGTTGGTGAAGGGGACGCTGGCCTACCTGACCGGGAGCGTCGCCATGTCGGCGGAAACCCTGCACAGCCTTTCTGATCTGGCGGCCAGCTTTGCCATCTGGGTGGGGTTGCGGATCGCCCGCCTCTCGAGCAGCAAATTCCCATATGGTCTCTATAAAGTGGAGAATCTGGTCTCGCTGTTCAGCGCCGTGGTGATCTTCTTTGCAGGGTATGAAATTGCCAGAAAAAGCCTCGAGGGGTCAACCCAAATCGGGCTGCAGCACCTGCCTGTTGCCATAGCCGGCCTGGCGACGATCATTGTTGCGGTCTACCTGTTTGCTAATTATGAAGCTGCCAAGGGCAGCGACCTGAACTCTCCCGCCCTCAAGGCGGATTCCGGTCATTTGAAAGCGGATATGGCTTCAACCGCTGTGGTGCTTGTCGGCCTGATCGGCTCTGCGTTGGGCCTGCGTTTCGTCGACCGCGTGGCGGCGTTTGTGGTGGTGGTGTTCGTCGCCAGGACCGGTTGGCGTATTCTGGTGGATGCTATGAGGAGTCTCCTGGATGCCTCGGTCGATCATACTACGTTGGATAATATCAGGTCGGTGGTTCTAGCCGATTCCCGGATTATGGCGATCAGGTCGATTGTTGCCCGGAACTCCGGGAGTGTCATCTTTATCAGCCTGGATCTGATCTGTATGCTGCAGAGCCTGGATGATGTCAATGACGCCAGCAAGGAACTTGCAGCCGCCGTGAAGGCGACCATTCCACATGTCGAGGGGGTACAGATCACCATGGAGCCCGCGCAGAGGGATTACCTGTTGGTTGCCGTACCCCTGGCGGACAACGAAGGTACACTCTCCGAGCACTTTGGCAAGGCCCCCTGCCTGGCCATTGTCAAGATAAAGAGGGACGGCCGGGAAGTGGTCGAAAGAGAGTTCCTGCCCAACCCCTTTATCAATGATGAGAAGGCGAAGGGGATACGCCTTGCCCGGTATCTTTTGGAAAAAGGTGTAGATATCCTCTACAGCCGTGAGTCTCTGGCCGGCAAGGGCCCGGCCTACGTACTGGAGGCGGCGGGGATGCATCTACGGACGACCGACAGCGAGAGCCTGGATGACCTGATAGCTAGGCTGGTGGCAGAGGAGCGCTGAGCAGGTTGGCTCTTGCCGGGTAAGTTGATGTTAGGGCGTCTGAGACCAATGATAGGGCGGAAGAACAGGTAATGTACGGCCCCAAGGTGATGGAGCGTTTTAAGAATACGTGCAAATCATCAAGCCACGGGTTGCGAATTTCAAAGTAAAAATATTCTATTAAAGAAAGGAACGGTGTGCTATGCCGACATACGAATACAAATGTGAGAAATGCGGCCTCAGGTTTAAACAACGGCAGGCTATTACGGAAGCACCGATTACGAAATGTCCGGAATGCCAGGGGAATGTCCATCGGTTGGTCAGTGGAGGCGCCGGTTTTATGTTCAAGGGGCAGGACCAAGGCCGGGCCGGTCATGGCGGGGGCGCATGCTCCCTGGAGCAGAGCGGCAGGACATGCTGCGGCCGGTCCAAGCGCTGTGGCCAGCCGGCCTGTGGCGATTAAAGAAAGATCACGATCCTTATACCCTGATTATGAAAGCCAGGGTCGCTCCGGAAGGCACTGAACAGGGAAATTAGGGGGCACAATCAGTTGACTGTTAATAGCAACGAATTGCAGGTCAAGGGGTGCAAGGTTACTCCGCAACGCCGCCTGATCCTCGATATCCTGAGCAATGCTGAATCGCACGTGCTGACCGCAGAGGAGATCGTCAACCAGGCGCGGGCAATACAGCCCAACATCTCGGCGAGCACCATCTACCGCAACCTGGGCACCCTTACTGAGCTGGGATTGCTGAAGCGCCTGGACTCGATGGGAGAGGGATGGCGCTATGAGATCAACAGCGGACACCACCACCACCTGGTCTGCCTGAAATGCCACAATGCAGTGTCAATAGATTTCTGCCCCATGAGCAGGGAGGTCAAAGAGCTAGCCGAACAGAGCGGTTTTGAGGTGGCGGACCACAGTTTTGAGATCAGGGGCTACTGCATAAACTGCAGGGTAGGAGACAAAAAAGGTGAGGGGGCTCAGGATCTGGTGGGGGATGAGCGCTGAGCCCTCTTGTATGATTAAAAAAGTCTCCTAAAAGAAAATACCGGGAGGAGAAGCAGATGTACGGCCCCAAGGTGATGGAGCATTTTCAGAACCCGCGCTGCGCCGGAAGGATTCCGGATGCAGACGGAGAAGCGGCAATCGACGAGGACTGCGGCGACGTATTCCGGTTCTACATCAAGGTGCGCAACAACCGGCTGGAGCAGGTGCGTTACGAGATCAAGGGCTGTCCTGTGGCGATTGCCTGCTGCAGCATGACGGCGACGCTCGCCGAGGGCAAAACCTTGCCGGATGCGATGATGCTGACCAACAAAGATGTCGAACAGGCTTTAGGCGGTCTCCCCGAAGAAAAACAGCACTGCTCCAATCTGGCCGCCGATACACTGCGCGAGGCGATACAGGATTATCTATATAGCAGTCTGCCGGAGGAAGCCTCTCGCCAGCGCAATGTTCCGGTGACTCCTGGCGGTTATTGTACATGAAACGGGAAGGCGGAAATAATTGAGGATGGCCTGGTTTGACGAAAGCAATAGTTTTTGAAGCAAGAAGTGGCATAATTGACCTGTTGAGCGGAGGCGTAAACCGTGCTGTACGTGGCGGATGAGGACATTGAAAGGTTTATTAAGGAAGACGTGCCCTATATCGATTTGACCACCCTGGTCCTGGGGATAGGAGACCAAATGGGCAGGGCGGAATATTTTTGCCGGGATAAAGCCGTTATCTGTGGGACGGAAGAAGCGCTGCGGATCTTTGAAAAGTTGGGTGTACATGCCATTAAGAACTGCCCCTCCGGCACTCCGGTAGGCCCTAGCGAGTGCTTCCTAGAGGTCGAGGGTAAAGCAGCAGATCTGCACATGGCCTGGAAGGTGACCCAGAACCTCCTGGAATACTGTTCCGGAATTGCCACCAGGACAAGACGCCTAGTTGACAAGGCAGTCAGGATCAACCCCCGCATGACTATTCTCACTACCAGAAAGATGTTTCCCGGTACCAAGAGCCTGTCTATTAAGGCAGTGGTGGCAGGGGGAGGCTATCCGCACAGACTGGGACTATCCGAGACGATCCTGGTGTTTCCGCAGCATCTGGAGTTTTGTGACGGACTGGACAGTTTTATCGAGATCATACCCGATCTTAAACACAGGGCCTGCGAGAAAAGGCTGATCGTGGAGGCGGAGTCTGCTGATGATGCCGTCAGGCTCTGCAGGGCGGGTGTTGACGGTGTTCAGTTTGATAAGGGAGATCCGGAGGAGATCAGGGATGGAATAAGAATTCTCAGGAGCATCAACCCCGGAATAGTGGTGCTGGCAGCCGGCGGCATCAACGAGGACAATATTGAAGATTATGCCAGCACCGGGGTGGATGCCGTGGTGACCACTTCTGTTTACTTTGGGAAACCGACAAATATTGGGGTGAAAATGTCCAGGAGTTAGTTTCCAACTCATTAGGGACAATTTGTTCCATGCTTATAATCTTATGTCATAAATATCTCTTATTTGCCCTGTTGATAAACTGAACGGGTGGTCGACAAGACTTTTTTCAGGTGGTGGTAACGAGTGGCCAGGGTAACAATCGAGTTCATCGGTACTTGCTCGGGCTGAGCCGGTTACGAGTCAGCCGTCAGGTCGACGGCCAGCCGGTTCGGAGATGCTGTCGAGGTGAAGATCTACCATGCAGGCAAGGACTTCGACTACCTGAGCAAGTATGGGCCGGTCAGCAGGGGCACGCTGATCATCGACGGCAGGAAGAAATACGATAACCTGAGCAGCGACCTGATCGAACGGGTCATTATCGAAGCCGTGGGTGCCAAGGAGACCGGGAAGACATGAGCGGCTTGGAAACCGTTGTCTACAAGATATTGGCATCGTCTGTGGGGTTCCTGAATAGCTCTTCGGACTGGCTGATCCTAAGCTTCCTGCTGGCGGGGCTGCTGCATCACATCCTGAGCCCGGACCGGCTGCAGGGCATGCTGGGCAACAAGAGGGTGGCAACGCTGGGGAAGGCCGTTGCCTCCGGCTTGCTGCTGCCTATCTGTAGTTGCGGGGTGATCCCTCTCGGCCTGGGGCTGTATTTCTCCGGGGCATACCTCGGCCCCACCCTGGCATTCATGACATCTTGCCCGATTATCAACCCGGCGGCGGTGATCATGTCCTTCGGGCTGTTGGGACCCCAGCTTGCCCTCTGCTACCTGGTTACCGGGCTGGTGTCGGCCTTCGCCATCGGCATGGTCGGTAACGCCCTGGCCGGCCGGGAACTGCAGGCGCCAGGCCTGGAGCGCCCGGTGGAACGGATCGCCCTTGAGCGTGGCCCCATTTCCTTATCGTCCAAACTTCTTTCAGGATTGCAGTGGGGGTTTGCAGATCTCGGGGTTCAGGTCAGTAAATACGTGGTGCCCGGCATGCTGCTGGCAGGATTGATTACCACCATAGTACCATCATCCTTGATCCAACACTATCTGGGTAATCCCGGATTGCTCTCCATCGGCGGGATCGCCCTGATCGGGGCGGTCATGTACGTCTGCGCCGTGGGGCACATCCCCTTTATCGCAGCCATGGTGGCAAGTGGCGCCGCTCCCGGCGTGGCGGTAACCTTCCTGATGACCGGGGCGGCTACCAACCTGCCGGAACTGCTCAGCATCTACAAACTGATCGGCAGAAGGGCGGCTGTTATCTACAACGTGGGAGTGGTAGGTATCTCCCTGATCGCCGGATACATCACCAACCGCCTCCTGATGCCCGGGTTCACCCCCTACTTCAACCTGTCGAACGCCAGGCAGGCGATCCACCTGGTGGGATGGCTGACCCCGACCTCTCCGGAGCTGGTCCACTACCTGTGCTCGCTGATAGTAGTCTGCCTCTGCCTCTATGCCCTGCGGCCGTGGATGAAGCAGTTGGCCGGTTCAACTAGTTCTTGGCTTCAGTGGGGGAAGGCAAGCCCCCGCTGAAGTTTAGAAATAGTTAATCCAGTAACGTAGCCGCTCTTATTCCACCGCTTCATGTACTCCGCATTCTT
>PKYJ01000052.1:6100-8212 GCA_003132605.1 Peptococcaceae bacterium
AGAGCGGGTAGTCATCTGGTAAAGCGCATGCCGCCATGGCCTTCCTGCTGATCCAGTTGGGGGTGAACGCAAGATGAAGTGGAGATTGACCTCCTGGACATCCGGCGTCCTCCGGATCCTGCTGCTGATGGTAATCGCCGGTTGCAGCAGCAGGGCGCCGGTCAAAAATGCGCCGGACAACCTCCTGCCCGCACGGCCATAACATCCTGCTTCTGGAAACCGCAGCCGCCCCGGAAGGCACCGAACGGGAAAATATGAACCCCGGCACAAAAGCGGCTTTTGAAACCATAATCTATGTGCCTGGAGAACCGGGCGAGGCTTATCCCGAATTCGGAGTAATAAGCACTCCGTCATTCTGGGGTAGTACGATGCTCATTTCAGTCAGGCACAGCTCATATCACTGCGCCCACCGGCAGGGCCGCCAAGCGCATCCAGTTCGAAGCTCTCGCGCGCCTTACGATTGCTGATATTGTGTGATACTGTTAATTATGATCAGCATTGACGAGGAAAAAATTGAAGATTACGCCAGTACCGTGGTGAATGCTGTGGTGACCACTTTGTCAAACCAACAAATATTGGTGTGAAGGCACCGCACTCCCGGCACTGCTCCACCGTATGCGTTTGCACCCGATCGGGGCTGTCCGCCATCTCCAGGGTGTGGCCGGGATGCCCCTTTTGACCGCCGCTTTTCTTGCCACTCATGAGCCCAGCGCCTGAAGGGCGGCCATCATGGAGTTTCCGATCCCCCCGGTGATGTAAACTTGTGCTGTTGCGCTATAAACAATCTGTTTTTTTATAGGACGCCATCACCGGTCCATCGTCACCGGCGCTTCGGGTGATGCGGCGGAGTGGCCGAGGACTACGCTATTGGCAGCCTAGTCACCAGCAACATCGATATTTTGCGGCGGCCACGAATAACATGGTTATTGACGGGCAGGACCTGCGTATGAGCACAACTGAACTTTGAAGGTAGCGAAGATAGCCGGGTAAAGCCCCATACATCTTTCTGTACCGGGGTTTCACACTTTCTGACTGCTGGCAGATAGAAAGTCAGTGGAGGAACAGGATTGAAGTGACGGAAACGAGGGGTGAGCATGCTGGAGCCTGGCTTGGTGGTAGGAGTCAGCACCAGCGAGTGGCGCGGAACCGGAAAGATCAATGTCGGTAATGGTTATCTGGAGCGAGACTACGGGCTGCTCGGAGATGCCCACGCCGGCACAGAAAGGCCGGTCAGCGTCCTGGCGCTGGAATGTATTGAAGAGGCGATCACGGGCAAGGGGATCGCGGCGAAGCCGGGAGACTTTGCCGAGAATATCACCGTCAATGGGCTAAACCTTGAAGGGATAGCCATTGGCGCACGCCTGGCGCTCGGGGAGGCGGAGGTCGAGGTGATCCAGATCGGCAAGGTAATCGATGCCTCACATGCCTTTAACTTTCACGGTCTGGCCTTGTTAGTCTCAAGGGGCTGTTTCTGCCGGGTGGTCAAAAGCGGCCGGGTAAGGGTCGGAGATCGGGCAAAGGTCTTGAGTTGACCGGTTGATAGGATGAGTAGCTACTTTTACGATATTTCGTAAAAGAAAATACCAGAGCCATTTGTGATTGTTCCACTACTTTAAAAGGCTATCTAACGGGGTTTTGGGTTATATAGTTTGCGCCCGGCTTGCTGAACGGGACCTGCTCCAACCAGAATAGGATAACACCAACGCCTGGTAATTCTAGCATAGAAGGTAGTTACGTTCGAGTTTCAATGGAAGAGGTGTCCATGGTCCATTTCACCGGTTATATAATCGTTGGCGCTCTTATCGGTCTGATGTCGGGCCTGTTCGGCATCGGCGGCAGCAGCATCGGCACTCCCATCCTGAAAATGTTCTTTTCGCTTCCTGCTCTAATAGCATTGGCATCGCCTCTACCGGTGACCATTCCCACGGCAGTTGCCGGAACCTATAATTATTGGCGCAAGGGTCTGGTCCGCAAGGATGTCGTTTTATGGACGACAATTGGGGGACTGCCGGGTGTCTTCCTGGGCGCCCTGGGAACCAGAATCGTCAGCGGGCAATGGTTGATGATTTTGACGGGACTTTTTCTTTCTTTTTCAGGAGTTCAGCTTATCCG
>PKYJ01000084.1 GCA_003132605.1 Peptococcaceae bacterium
CATTTTAAAATTAAAAAACCTGATCAGGCTCAGGTTCTTTACCTTAAAATATTTTTCCATTCGTTGTTTTTTTATATACAGGGTTCATACAAGATTCGAAGTTCGCTCCGGTGCGTATCAACCTACACCTTCATTTTTTCACCGGCATTCCGGTCCACCTGTTAATTGAGTACCTTGTTGAGAGCCAGCACTCCTTCATCCTGGGTCTGAGCGCCGGGCACAACACACGGCGTGAGCACACCCAGATCCCACGTCCCGCATCCACACCCACCAGGGCGGGCACCCGCTCAGACCAGGCGGTAGCCCACGCCCGGTTCGGTGATGATGTGCCGCGGGCGGGCGGGGTCCGGCTCGATCTTTTGCCGCAGTTGCCTGATATAGACCCGCAGGTAGTTGGTCTCCTGCTCGTAAGAAGGCCCCCAGACCGTACGCATCAACTGCCGGTGGGTGAGCACCTTTCCGGCGTTGACTGCCAGGATACGCAGCAACTCATATTCGGTGGGAGTCAGCTTGACCTCCCTGCCATCCACCGCCACATACCGGCGGGTCAAGTCGATCACCAGGCCGCCAAAGGTCAGCACCGGTTCATCCCCCGCCCCCGCAGCATGACGCAGGGCGGTCCTGATGCGCGCCAGCAGCTCTCCCATGCTGAAGGGCTTGGTTACATAATCGTCAGCCCCGGCATCCAGGGCGGCGATCTTGTCGTTTTCCTGCTCCCGCACCGACAGAATGATCACGGGCGTCTGCGTCCACTCCCGAAGCTGCTTGATTACTTCGATGCCGTCCAGGTCGGGCAAACTCAAGTCCAGGACGATCAGGTCGGGGTGAAATACGGCTGTCTGATCGATCCCCGCCCGACCGGTTTCCGCCCCTCTTATTTCGTAACCGTGGGCGGTTAGGGCAACTTGCAAGAGCCGCCGCATCTGCGGTTCGTCGTCGATGATCATGATCCGGGCGCTCTTATTCTCCATTGCCATCACCTGCACTGGCTGAGGGCTCCGACTCAGGGATCTTTTCCGGAGCGGCAGCAAGTAGTGGAAGAGTAAAGGTGACCAGGGCGCCCCCGCCAGGGTTGCCGCTGACCCAGATCCGCCCGCCGTGCGCATCCACGATCGCCTTACAGATCGTCAGGCCAAGGCCGGTACCGCCGATCTGGCGGGAGGCCCGCAGCCGGTAGAACTTGTCGAAGACCAGTTCCCGGTCCTCCTCGGGGATGCCCGGGCCGTGGTCAGCCACGGAAATGGCCACCTCTTCCCGGTTATGCAATGCCTTGACGGAGATTTCAGAATCCGGACCGGAGTACTTGGCCGCATTGTCCAGCAGGTTGACCAGCACCTGCTCGATCAGCACAAAATCGGCCTGCACCAGGGGCAGATCCGGCGCTGCCTCGATCTTCAGTGGCCGGCTGCGCAGGGCTTCCACCTGGCTGGCGGCCACACCGATCATGTCCTGAACATCGCACCACTCCTTGCTTAACTGGAGATAGCCGCTTTCCACCCTGGTCATGTCCAGCAGGTTGTTGACCAGGCGATGCATCCGCAGGGCGCCCTGCTTGATAGTCTGCAGCAGGTCGCGCCGGGAGACGGAGTCGTAGAGGTCATCCTCATCCAGCAAGCCGGTCACCGCTCCGATGATCGAGGTCAGGGGAGTGCGCAATTCGTGGGAGATGGAATTGAACAGGGCTGCGTGCAGGCGTTCCGACTCTGCCAGCAGGTGTGTCTCCTTGGCCTGCTCCACCAGTTGGATGCGGTTGACGGCCACCGCCCCCAGGCTGGCGAAGGCCTCCAACAATCTGCGCTGCTCCGGCGACAGGTGTCTCGAGTCCCTGGGCCTGACCCCCAGAACCCCGAGGATCCCCTGTTCCGTGCGCATGGGTACGTAGGTGCAGTCGGCGCCGACCAGCGTGTCCGTTCCGCGGCCCGCAGTCTGACCGTGCTCGTATACCCAGAGGGCCACTGCTTTTTCGTTTTCGTCAACCAGGATCTTCTGCTCTGCATCGGATTTTGCTCTCACCACCAGCTTGTTATCCGCGCCCGGCAGCAGGATCACCACCTGGCTCTCGACGCTCTCGTAGACCTTCTTCGCCACTTGCTCCAGCGCCTTTTCCAGCTCGTTGGTGGCCGAGATCTCCCTGCTCAGGGCATACAGGGCGACCATCCTGGCCTCCCGCTGCCTGGCATAGATAATATGCTGGCGCAGGCGGGCCGACAGAGTGCCGGTCATCAAAGCTACCAGCAGAAAGATGGCAAAGCTGAACAGGTAGCGCAGATCGAAGACCGTAAAGGTAAAGGTGGGGGGAATGAAGAAGAAGTCAAAAGAGATGATTCCCAGGATCGCCGCCACTACTGAAAAGTACCGCCCCCAGACAACAGCGCTGAACAATACGGGTACCAGGTACAGCATGGCGATGTTGACCTGGCCCAGATAGGATCTGACGGGCATGGCCAGAACGGTCAACAGGGCGATCATGAGCACGATTGCAGTATAAGGGAGGATCTGGAACGACTCTCTGCCTGCCGTCTGTGCTTGAGGGGTGCTGTTGGGTTGCGATTTTCCGGAAATTACGTGGACGCTGATGCCCTCACTGCGCTTGAGTATATAATCGACGAGGGAGCCATGCAGCCATTCCCGGAACAGCGGCCTCAGGGGTTTGCCGATGATGATCTGGGTGATGTTGTGCTTCTTGACAAAGCCCAGGAGTTCGTCAGCCACACTGTCGCCGGCGATGGTGACGGTCTCGGCCCCCAGTTCCTCTGCCAACTGGATGTTTTTTTCCAGGAGGTTGTGTTCGTCCTCACCGACAGGCATGTGGCGAGGGGTATCCACGTAGACGGCGAACCACTCGGCCTGCATGTTGGCGGCCATGCGGCGCCCGTACCTGATCAGCCTGGCGGCGAAGGGGCTGGGGCTGATGCAGACCATCACCTTCTCCCCGGCCGACCAGGGGCCCTCGATGGCGTGCGCCCTCATGTAGGTCTCCATTTGGTGATCGACCCGCTTCGCCGTATGGCGCAGCGCCATCTCTCTCAGGGCGTTGATGTTGCCCGGGCGGAAGAACTTGCGCAGGGCCTCGGCGGCCTTATCGGGCACGTAGACTTTGCCATCCTTGAAGCGCTGGATCAACTCCTCCGGAGGCACGTCGACCAACTGAATCTCGGCCTGTTCTAAAATCTTGTCGGGCACCGTCTCCCTCACCTTGATGCCCGTGATCTGTGCGACAGCATCGTTCAGGCTCTCCAGGTGCTGGATGTTCAGGGTGGTATAGACGTCGATCCCGGCCGCCAGCAGTTCCTCCGCGTCCTGATAGCGCTTGGCGTGGCGCGATCCGGGGATGTTGGTGTGGGCGAGTTCGTCCACCAGGACGATCTGGGGCTTCCGGGCGAGCAGGGCATCCAGGTCCATCTCGGCGAAGGAGCGGCCATGGTATTCCAGGTGATGGGGTGGAGCCACCGGCAGACCGGCCATGAGGGCCTCCGTGTCTGCCCGGCCATGGGTCTCCACCCAGCCCGCCAGCACGTTCAGGCCATCTTCCAGGCGCTCTCGCGCCGTTTCCAGCATGGCATAGGTCTTCCCGACACCGGCCGCAGCGCCCAGGAACACTGTCAGGGTGCCGCGGCCCTCCTCTTTGATGCCGGCCAGGATCGCGTCCGGGTCGGCGCGCTTCTCTCCCGCCATAGAATCCCATCCCATCCTAGTGAGACATGCACGGAGCCGGCGTCGCCGCTGGCGGGCGCGAGCAGGTCCGCCATTCAAACCCTAACTGATTATACCTGATAATATGCATAATACTCCATCTCCATATTTCCCTGATGACTACCCGCTCTACTGCCCCCGCTTCCCCAAAGCATCCAGCGCCAGGTTCAGCTTTAAAACATTGACACGCGGCTCGCCCAGGAAACCCCACTGGCGCCTCTCCACATGGCTTGCCACCAGCGCCCGCACCTGATCCTCCGGTAGGCTCCTGGCCCTGGCCACCCGCGGCACCTGCAGGAAGGCGGAGTCCGGGGAGATGTCCGGATCCAGACCGCTGGCCGATGCCGTCACCAGATCGGCCGGCACCGGGGCGTCTGGGGGCAGGCCGTTTTCCTGCCGTACCTCGGCAGCCAGCTTAGCAATGTTATCCATCAGGGTCTTGCTGGTGGGGCCGAGGTTGGAGCCAGAGGAGTTCGAGGCGTCATAGCCGTTCTGGCCGGCTGCCGAGGGCCGCCCATGGAAGTAGCGGGGGCCGGAGAAATTCTGTCCGATCAGTTCCGAGCCGACTATCTTGCCATTTTGGGAGATCAGGGAGCCGTTAGCCTGATGCGGAAAGCAGAGCTGGGCGATGCCGGTGACGGCCAGGGGGTAGACGAGGCCGCATAGCACTGTGAACATTGCCAGCATGATCAGACTTGCAAGCAGTTGTTTTTTAAACATGAGGCGCGCTTCCTTTCTATGTGACACTGGGGACGGTTCTCGCTGTCACATCGTAATCAACACGACAACCGGAGCCTTTGTCCCTCCAACCACCAACCACATTTTAGCCGTTGACAATTGGTCGTTGGTCGTTGGAATTTGCATTTTATCTGCATTACTCCGTTAGTTTTTGGCATGCAGAGGTTTTCTACAGCTAACCACCCACTACCAATCACTGTTTTTACGACAGGTGCAACAGTACCAGCAGCATATCGATCAGCTTGATGCCGATAAAGGGGATGATCAGCCCGCCCACGCCGTAGATCAGCATGTTGCGCTTCAAGATAGCATTGGCGCCCAGCGGCCGGTAGGCCACCCCCTTCAATGCCAGCGGCACCAGGGCCACGATGATCAGGGCGTTGAAGATCACCGCTGACAGGATGGCGCTCTGGGGCGTGGCCAGGTGCATGATGTTCAGCTGGTTCAACACCGGGTAGACAGCCATGAACATGGCCGGGATGATGGCGAAGTACTTGGCCACGTCGTTGGCGATGCTGAAGGTGGTCAGCGAGCCCCTGGTGATCAGCAATTGCTTGCCGATCTCCACCACATCCAGGAGCTTGGTGGGGTTGCTGTCCAGGTCGACCATGTTGCCGGCCTCCTTGGCCGCCTGGGTGCCGGTGTGCATGGCCACGCCGACGTCCGCCTG
>PKYJ01000109.1:0-10321 GCA_003132605.1 Peptococcaceae bacterium
TAGCGGTTGAGGATCAGTTTCGGGTGGCGCATCTCCGTGTCCGCCTGGAGCAGGCCGATGATCCGGTCTGCATCCCTGACTGCCGCGACCTCGGGTGTCGTGACCACCAGGGCCTGGCTGGCTCCAGCAATGGCGTTCTTGAATCCCTGCTCGATCCCGGCGGGGCAATCTACCAGCACGTAATCGGCATCCTGCTTCAACTCTTCGCACAGTGCCTTCATCTGCTCCGGGTTGACAGCGGTCTTATCCTTGGTCTGGGCGGCAGGCAAGAGCGACAGGCTCTCGAAGCGGCGGTCCCTGATCAGGGCCTGCTTCAGACGGCACCGCCCGCTGGTGACATCAACCAGGTCGTAGACGATCCGGTTCTCCAGACCCATCATCACGTCCAGGTTCCGTAGCCCGATGTCGGTGTCCACCAGGATGACCCGGAACCCCATCATGGCCAGAGCAGTGCCGAGGTTCGCGGTCGTCGTTGTCTTGCCCACGCCTCCCTTTCCGGAAGTAACCACCAATACTTCTCCCATAAAAGCTCCCCCTTTGCCTCGTCCCTTTAGTGCCGGTCAAAACCGGGCTGGTACTGCTCGATGATGACGGTCCCGTCCTGCACCCGGGCGATTTCCGGCTGCCTCAGGATTGAAAAATCTCCCTCCGGGGCGCGGGTGAAATAACCGGCAATGCGCAGTTGTGAAGGCTCTAGCCTCAGAGCGGCCACTATCGCCCGTTTGTCGCCCATCGCCCCGGCGTGGGCCACCCCCCGGAAGACACCCATCACGATGATATTGCCGCCGGCCATGACCTCGCCCCCGGGATTGACATCCCCCAGGATCACCACATTGCCGGGATAAAAGACCTGCTGTCCCGATCTGATAGTGCGCTGAACCAGTATCGTCTGCTCTTCCGACACGACGTCCGCCCTCAGTTGCCTAGTCGTCAAACTGTACCTGATGACCGGAATATCGTCACCCTCATCATGCCCACCCCCGGCACCGGTCTTTTCCCCTGCTGTCTCCATGACAGCCGAGGCCTCCGCCGCGGCCACCCCGATGGCGGCCTGACCCCGCTTGCGTTTCCTCTTCCTGCGGCTCACAAGTCCCGCCTGGGCCTCTTGCTGCCCCACTGTCTCCACCCCCCGTGTATCACCGTCCGGCGCCCTGCTCAATCTCGGCACACCTATAATCCGGCGCAAAACCATGTTGTTCCCGGCCAGAGTTTCCCTGAGAGAGCTTATTTGCCCTGGTTGCAGATCCCTCGGGCCAACATCGATGCTCACTGCTGATCCGTCCAGGAACCCGTTGGAGTCGGCAATTCTTTCCGTCAGCCGCCGGAGCATGTCCTGAAAGTCCGCCGACTCGTCCAACAGCACTNNCAACCCCTCACGGGTTCCCTTGATTTTTACAATCTCATCCATGCCCGACTAAGTGATCCCTCCAGTATCCAAAACGCAGGATATAAGAAAGATATTTCTATATTTTTCATTATTATCCTGCCTATAAAATGAAAAACCGAGGCAAAATATTCCTCGTTTTTCCAGCCTTTTATTCTTATCTTAGACATTTTTCAGCCTCGCTCTACCCGGCGGCGCCCGCGCCTTACTGGCCGGACGCCGGCTTGTTCAGGCCGAAGTACTGGTCGAGGACGGCCTTGCCCACAAAGCCGGCCGAGTCCACCCCATGGTGGGCGATCTCGATCACGCCGGCAAAGGCGATCTGCGGGTTGTCCACCGGGGCAAAGCACACAAAAAGACCGTTGACCAGGTCCAGCGTCCCGCCGGTCTCCGCCGACCCGGTCTTGGCAGCCACCTTGACGGGATAGTTCAAGAAAAGCAGGCCGCTGGTGCCATCCGGGTCGGTGGCGCCAGCCAGCGCCTGGCGGACAGTGGCCATAACCTGGTTGAAGTCCGGTGCGTTGCTGGCCGTGTCCACCACGGCGTTATGCACCACTTGCGGACCGAACTGGGCCACCACCTTGCCGCTCGGGTCCTCGATTCGCTGCACCAGGTAGGGACGCATCCGCTGCCCGTTATTGGCCAGTTCCGCGACGTAGTTGGCCAGCTCGATCGGGGTGAAGTCGTCATCGCCCTGGCCGATGGCCGTGTTGAAGGTCTCGTACTGCTGCCAGTTGACGTAAAAATTATATTTGATTCTGTAATCCTCATCGAGAGAGAGCTGGGCGGACTTCTGCTGAGCCACCAGGTCGGCCCTCTGCTGGGCGGTGGTCGCCGCCGCCAGCAGGGCGGCATACTTGTTGTTCAGCGTCGTCTCCTGGTCCTGATACCACTTGCGCCAGTAAGGATCTTCCTGCGCCTTCTGCTTTTCCGGGCTAGGCATGTTTCCGGTGACCTCTCCAGGCAAGTCGATCCCGGTCGGCTGGTCCAGGCCGAACTCCTGGCCGACCTTGGCCATAAGTTCAGCCCCGGCCCGGCGCCCGGCCTCATAGAAGTAGACGTCGCAGGATCGGGCCACGGCCTTGAAAAAGCTGACCACGCCATCCACCTCCCAGCAAGCGGGGTAGGGAGGGAGCCAGTAGCGGCCGGTACAATCCACCGTGTCGTTAACGGTTATGTTGCCCGAGGCCAGGGCAGCCATGCCGGTAATCGCCTTGAACGTCGAACCCGGGGCGTAGCGGCTGCTGATCACCCGGTCGATCATCGGGGACTCCGACCCGGCCGGAGGGTTGATGTACTTCCTGACCGTGGCGTTGTCCACCGGCGGCACCAGGGCGTTGGGGTCGAAGTTCGGGCGGCTGGTCATCGCCAGCACGGCGCCGGTCTTCACGTCCAGGGCCACGGCGGCGCCGGCCCTGGCGTCATAGCCCTCCCCCCGCAACATGGCCAGGGTGTTGTCCATGCTGACCTCCATCGCTTTTTGCAGGTCGTTGTCGATGGTCAGCACCAACCTGTCTCCCTGGACCGGGGGAACCGTGATCAGGTTGGCGTGTGGTACCGGGCGTCCGAAGACGTCCACCTCCTCCTCCTGGAAGCCGTCTCTCCCGCGCAGGTAGCTCTCGTACTGGGACTCCAGCCCGGACCTGCCGATCAGGTCTCCGGACTGGTAATTCTCGTCCTGGTGCTGCACCAGCTCGTCGCTGCTGATCTCCCCGATGTAGCCCAGGAGATGGCTGGCCACCGTACCTTCAAGGTAATCACGGACGAGGCTCTTCCCGATCTGCACCCCGGGCAAATCCTCCCGGTGCTCCTCCAGGCGTTCCACCACGTCCATGGAGACATCCTGCTTGATCACCACCGACTGGTAGGATTGGCCGGATTGTTTGGCGTCATCGAGCAGTTTCTTGATATAAGGGGCGTCGATATCCGGGTAGGTGTCATGCACCAGGGCGGCCAGGTTATTGATAGCGCTGTCGGTGATCTGCTGTGGCACGATGGAGATGGCATCGACGATCTTGTTGGAGGCCAGGATGCCGCTCTTGGAGTCGACGATATCGCCGCGAGGGGCGCGGATCGGCAGAAACCGGAACTGGTTCAGAGCGGCTTCGGTGCGGTACTTGGACGTATCCAGGAGTTGCAGGGTGACCAGCCGGACCACGATCACTCCGAACACGACAATGGTCAGCCACTTGAAAAACTTCTGGTTGTTCTCCAGTCTCCTGTTGACGATCATATCGGGATCACCTGTAGATTACTTTGCCTGGTTGCACGATCTCCACCCGTCCGGGAACGAGACCACCGAACAGCCTGACCAGCGGCCTGAATAGCAAGGCGGCAAGACAGGCATCGTAGAGGGCGCCGGAGGCGGAGAGACGCCATAACAGGCGTATGCTCAGCGACGAATCGAGTATGCCCTGCCCTAGCGAGTAGACGACGCCGGCAACGAAACTTCCGGCCAGCACCAGGGAAAAGGTCACCAGAACGTTGTCTATATTAACCCGGCTCTCCAGGCCCCCCATCAGGTAGCCGACGACAAAGCCGCTCAGCGCCCCAAGACCGAGGTAGTGGCCCCCCAGCAAGTCCTGCATCAGGCCCGCTGTAAGACCCACTACTCCACCGGCAAGGGAGCCATAGAAGATAGCGGTGAAGATGACCAGCACGAGCAGCAGGTCTGGTATGACACCGCCGAGGCGCAAGAAGGGCAGGATGGTGGTCTGCAATATTAAAGAGACGATAAAAGCCAGGGCAATAGAAACGAAACGCATGCCGGTCCTCCCCTCCCCCATTCTCGAGGTTTCAGTGCTCCGCATTCTTTTACGCCTGAGTTATCGGCTGTGACGGAGGCGCCCATCGTGTCGTAGTAGCCGGTTGTGTCGGCGCCGGGGCCGTTTGTGCCGGGGGCGTTGCCGTTTGTGCCGGGGCCGGGGCCGTTTGTGCCGGGGCCGCTGACGGTTGCGCTGCCGTTGCCGGTGGGCTGGCGACCGGTTCCGGTACTGACCGGGACGCGGTGATGATGAACAAATCCTCGATGCGATTAAAATCCACGTCAGGCTGCACCAGGGCATACTGGTCCAAGCCGCTGCCCCCGGCATTGAACTCTAGAACTTTCCCGATCGGAATGTCACCGGGGAAAATACCCCCCAGGCCAGAGGTCATTACGGTCTGGCCGGCTACGGGCTTGGCGTCGTACGGCAGGTCGATCATCCGGAGCATACCAGGGTCATCCTTGCTGCCCTCGATGACCCCCTGGGTGCCGCTCTCACTGATCATCGCCCCCACGGCCCCCTCCTGGTCCAGGATCAGGAGGATGTCGGCAGTATTCGGCCACACTGCATCCACCCGCCCGACCAGACCGGCGTCGGAGACTACCACCATATCCCTTTTGACCCCGTCCTCTGAACCCCGGTCAACTACCAGAGTGCTGTACCAGTTGCTCGGCGAACGGCTGACAACCCGCGCCCCCAGCAGTGTGAAGCGCATGACGTTGCGATTATTGAAATCGAGCAGCTTCTGCAGTTGCTGGCTCTCATAAACATATTCGTGCAGGCGGTTGTTCTCCCAGGTCAGGTCCATGACCTGCTGCTGCAACTGGCTGTTCTCACCCTGGATGCGGCGTATCCCGGCAAAGTAGCTCAACAGTGAAGCACTGCCGCGCCAGGCCAGCATCACTCTTGACTGCACCGGGGCCAGCACCTCATGAATCTTGCCGACCACCGGGCTACCGGCAAAATTGGGGACAAGGCGGGCCAGGCCCAGGCAAAATATGGCCACTACCGCCAGGATGATCAGCGTTCTCTTAAAGCCGGAGTTGAACAACAAGGCATCATCCTAACCTATCTGATCAAGTTAAACTGATTATTCAGCGGCTGCGGAGCTGAACAACAAAGCGCCTTCCTAACTCAGCCGCTTGGCCCGCAGGGCCGCCCGCCGTAAAATATCGATGTTCTCCAGGGCCTTGGCAGTACCCAGGGCCACCGCGTACAGAGGCTTCTCGGACAGGACCGCTGGAAGTCCAGTCTCCTTGCTGATCAGTTTGTCCATGTCCCGCAGCATGGAGCCGCCCCCCGTCAGCACGATCCCCCGGTCCATGATATCCGCCGACAGCTCCGGCGGCGTCTTCTCCAGGCAGACCCTGACCGCCTCCACGATCTTGACCATGGTCTCGTCCAGGGCCTTCTGCACCTCCTCGGAGGTGACGATGACGGTCTTGGGCATGCCGGTGATCATGTCCCGGCCCCGCACTTCGTAAGTCTCCAACTCCCCGTTCCAGATGGCGGAACCGATCTTGATCTTGATGTCCTCCGCTGTCCGCTCGCCGATCAACAAATTGTAGGTCCGCTTGACGTGCTGAATAATGGCATCGTCCATCTCATCACCGGCAACCCGGATCGACCGGCTGGTAACGATGCCGCCCAACGAGATCACGGCCACCTCCGTGGTGCCGCCGCCAATGTCCACCACCATGCTCCCGGTGGGATCACTCACCGGGAGGCCGGCGCCGATAGCAGCCGCCATCGGCTCCTCGATCAGGAAAGCCTCCCTCGCCCCGGCCTGGATGGCCGCCTCTTTCACCGCTCGTTCCTCCACCGGAGTGACACCGATCGGTATGCAGATCACGACCCGTGGCCGTGTGAACACGCTCTGCTTCTGGAGGGCGCGCTTGATCAGGTAGCGCAACATGCTCTGAGTAATGTCAAAATCGGCGATCACCCCGTCCTTCATCGGCCTGATGGCGATGATGTTGCCAGGAGTGCGCCCGATCATCTGCTTGGCTTCCTCCCCGACGGCCAGCACCTCCCCGGTATCCCGCTGGATGGCTACAACCGACGGCTCGATGATGATAATGCCCTTGCCCTTGACATGCACCAAGGTGTTGGCAGTTCCCAGGTCAATCCCTACGTCTCTTGAAAAGATCACATCACTTGCTCCTTCCTCGCCAAGATTGTTCAGATAACTGCCCTTTCCTTAAGACTTGTAAAAACATGGTCTCCAATAATAATATGATCGAGAACTTCGATACCTATTAACTTTCCTGCTTCGGCAAGGCGGCGGGTGATTTCCAGGTCCTCGCCGCTGGGTGTGGCATCTCCGCTGGGATGGTTGTGGAGCAGGATCACTGCAGCGGCACTCTTCAGCACTGCCGGCTTGAAGACCTCTCTGGGATGCACCAGGGAGGAGTTCAGGCTGCCCACCGAGACGGTCTCCACCGCCAACACCTGGTTCTTGGTATTCAGGATGACCACCCGGAAATGTTCCCGGTCCAGGTAGCACATCTCCTCCATCACAATGCTGCAGACATCCTGAGGGCTGCGAACCGTGGGCCGGAGGCCCTGCCCCAGGCAGGACAATCGCTTGCCCAACTCCACCGCCGCCCTGATCTGGGTCGCCTTGGCAGGTCCGATTCCCTTCACGCTGCACAGGTCCTCATAGGTAGCCTCCGCCAGAAAACGCAGGCCGCGCGAGCTCTGCAGCAGATGGTGGGCCAGGTCCAGGGCCGACTCCTCCCGCGACCCGCTGCCCAGGATGATGGCCAACAGTTCGGCGGAGGAGAGAGCGCCAGGGCCTGCTTCCCGCATGCGCTCCCGCGGCCGGACCTCCTCCGGCAGGCTCTTGATCGTCAGGTGATATTCGGGCACTGACACATCAGATCAACTCCGAATGACTTCAGCATCTCTCCCAGCCTGGCCAGGGGCAGCCCCACCACGTTGTAGAAACAGCCTTCGATCCCGGCCACCAACAACGCTCCGTAACCCTGGATGCCGTACCCGCCGGCTTTTCCTAACGGCTCTCCGGTAGCCAGATATCCATCGATCTCTCCCTGGCTGAGGCTGCGGAACCGGACGCGGGTTACCACCACGTCCTCCTGGCTCAGGCCTGATGCATCCAAGCGCAGGGCGACGCCCGTAAACACCAGGTGCTGGCGTCCGCTCAGAAACTGCAGCATCTCCCGTGCTTCCGGGGCACTCTCCGGTTTATCCAGGATCCGCCCGTCACACCAGACCACCGTATCAGCAGCCACCACCAGGCCACGGGGATACCGCCCGGCCACCGCCCGGGCCTTGTCGCCCGCCCGCTTCAGGGCAAGCTGCCGGGGCTCGGCGCCCCGGGTGCCCTCTGGGCGCGGCAGTTCCTCAACCAGGCTGGGCACGGCCCTGAAAGAAACGCCCAGGCGTTTCAGAAGCTCCGCCCGCCGGGGCGAAGCCGAAGCCAGGATAATCTCCCGCATTAACAACCACCCTTTACAAGCGCAGATAGATAATGAATGCTACGATGAAGCCAAGGATACTGACAGGATTTACCTTGAAAGTGAAACCAAACGTGAGGGTCAGGAAGTCCAGGTTCAGTGTCGTTGCTGGAAGACTGATGCCCGGCCCCTGATTGAGAAAGGCAAGGTGGTGAACGCTACTCAGGGCCTGTCCGATCAGGCCTCCGACGAGCCCGCCCAAGATCAGCAGGATCACCAGCAGCCAGGCGCTCCGGTAGTGCTGCCCGTATCCTTTCATTGAAACCTGCTCCTTCGCGCTTATTTGATTTTAAGTCTAACATTTCAATATGTGTCTGACAAGGACTCTTGGGGCATGCAATATGTGCAAGCCCTATCATATACTGTCAATTCCAGCCAGCGGGGCTTAGCGGGCAATAAAAACGCAGCGTCGATCAAGACCAAACACTGCGTTTTTATTGCGAAAATAGATATGCTAATGGCTCTTGGCTTCAGTGGGGGAAAAGCACTCCCCACTGAAGCCAAGACCCAGCTTACTGCGCAGGTACGCTCTGGCCTCGGCCACCATGTAGAAGGAGCCGGTGACGCAGACCAGGTCCTCACAGCCGGCCTCTTTGAGGGCGGCATCCACGGCGGCGGTGATCTCCTCGACCTGCAGCACGTGGTCCACGTAGCGTCGGGCCTCGGTCGCCAGCAACTCCCAGTCCCCTGCCCGCGGGCTGTTCGGCCTGGTGATCACCACCACCGACGCCAGCGGCGCCAACTCGCCCACCACTTTCTCCCGCTCCTTGTCCCCCAGCATCCCCAGCACCAGGATCAGCCGCCGGTAATGGTAGATCCCCTGCAGGGCCGCCCGCAGCTTCCGGGACCCGTCGTGGTTGTGGGTTACATCAACCAGGATCACCGGCCTCTCCGACAGCAGTTCCAACCGGGCCGGCCACCTGGCGGCGGCAAGGCCCGCCCTGATCTGCTCCGTGGTAATCTGCACACCGTGTTGTTGGCGCAGCACCTCGATCGCCCCGAGGGCGGTGGCGGCGTTGATCGCCTGGTACTGACCGGCCAGGGGCACCCACTGGGCAGGGTAGTTCCCCCATGGGCTGCGCAGGTTGAATCTTGTCCCGGAGGGCGTGGATTCGATCAACTCATAGCCAAACTCGACACCGACCCGCAGCAGGGAGGCGTCCACCTCGCGGCACCGGGCAGCGATCACATCGAGGGCATCACGGTCAAAGGCGGCCGTGACCGCATGCCCGCCCTGCTTGATGATGCCCGCCTTGACTGTGGCTATTTCCTTGATGGTATTGCCAAGGTAGTCCATGTGGTCGAAGGCGACGTTGGTGATCACCGCCGCCAGGGGGGTGGGAATGACGTTGGTGGAATCGATGGCGCCGCCCAGGCCGACCTCCAGCACCAGGAAGTCCACCTGCTCCTCGTAAAAGTACAGGAAGGCAACAGCGGTGCAGACCTCGAACTCGGTGGGGTGTTCGTACCCGTCCCGCACCATCTGATCCAGGTGCGGCTTTATTCTGGAGATCAGGTCCGCCAGCTTCGACTCGCTGACCGGAACCCGGTTGATCAGGTAGCGTTCGGTGTAGCTGTCGAGATGGGGCGAGGTGAACAGCCCCACCCGGCAACCGGCGGCCTCCAGGACCGAGGCCGTCATCATGGCGGTCGACCCCTTGCCGTTGGTGCCGCCGACGTGTACCACCCGCAGCTTCCGGTGTGGGTCTCCCAGGAGTTGCAGCAGGTACTCGATCCGCTGCAGTCCGAAATTGAAACCGAATTTAGTCAGGCCGACCAAGAAGTCCAGCGCTTCGTCATAGGACATGGATGATGGCATGATCGCACCCTTTTCGATGTTCGAAGTTCAGGAGTCTCACACGTTGAGATCTTTGCGCTCTCCCTTGACCATGAAGTACACCGCCTCGCCGAGGTTGGTACAATAGTCCGCCATGCGCTCCATGTGCCTGCCCACGAACAGGAGATGGGTGGCCTGCTGGATCGTCCGGGTATCTTCCAACATGAAGGACAACAGTTCCCTGAAGATCTGGTGATAGAGAGCGTCTACCTCGTGGTCGCAATCGATCAACTGCTCCACCTGGGAGGCGTCGCGGCGCATAAAGGCATCGAGGCTGATCCGCAGCATCTTCTGGGTAATCTCGGCCATCCTGGGTATGTCGATCAGGGGCTTGATCAGAGGCTGGCCGGAGAGGCGGATGGTTACCTTGGACACATCTTTTGCATGGTCAGCTATCCGCTCCAGGTCGTTGGTGATCTTCAGGACGGCGCTGATCACGCGGAGGTCGCTAGCCATCGGCTGCTGTAAGGCCAGCAACCGGATACAGTCATCCTCAATCTGAACCTGAAAATCATCGATGGAAACGTCGCCATCGATGACCTGCTGAGCCAGGATCTCGTCCCGCGTCTTGAGCGACTTGACCGCGTTGAAGATGGCCTGCTCCACCATCGTGCCCATCTTCAAGACGTCCTGCTGCAGTTCATCCAACTGTTCGTGAAAAGACTTGCGCGTTACCAAGTCTATCCCCTCCCCCCGGCTGCGTGTATCAACCGAACCGTCCGGTGATATAATCCTCAGTCTCCTTCTTTTCAGGATATGTGAACAGCTTGTCGGTCCTGCCGAACTCGATCAGAGAGCCGTTCAGGAGAAAGGCCGTGAAGTGCGATACCCGTGCGGCCTGCTGCATGTTGTGGGT
>PKYJ01000109.1:10365-16811 GCA_003132605.1 Peptococcaceae bacterium
GCGATCGCCCGGGCGATGCAGAGCCGCTGCTGCTGGCCGCCAGAAAGGTGTAGGGCTGACTTGAAGAGGTGGTCACGGACCTCGTCCCAGAGGGCGGCCTTTTTCAGGCTCAGTTCCACAATCTCCGCCAGGCGGTACCGGTCCCTGAGGCCGTGCCGGCGCGGCCCATAGGCCACATTTTCAAAAACAGACATGGGAAAAGGGTTAGGCCTCTGAAACACCATGCCCACCCGTTTGCGCAAGTCTACCACATCGACACACGGATTGTAAATATCTTCGCTGTTCAGCAACACCTGTCCCTTGATGACCACACCCGGGATCAGATCGTTCATCCGGTTGAGGGTGCGCAGCATGGTGGACTTGCCACAGCCCGAGGGGCCGATCAGGGCGGACACCTGGTGCTCGGCCAGTTCCAACTGGATGTTGTGCAGCACGTGGTTGGTACCGTAAAACAGGTCCAGGTTGCGGACCTCGAACTTGGGTATGGAAGATGTCGCCGGTGCACCGGCTTTCAACTGGTATAGCTCTCTGGTCAGCAGAGTCACCATCCCCCCAAGACACTCCCTCTCTTTCAACAGATGGTCGAATACCTCTTACTTTTTGCTTCCAACCTCTAAGACGGGAGGGTGAAATAGAACGTGGAGCCCTTGCCCACTTCACTCTCCACCCAGACCCGGCCACCGTGGGCCTCCACGATGTGCTTGACGATTGCCAGACCGAGCCCGGTTCCGCCGAGCTTGCGGCTGCGGGCACGGTCAACCCTGTAAAAGCGCTCGAAGATCCGGGGCAGGTCATCAGGGGGAATGCCGATCCCGGTGTCACTGACACTCACCACCACCATACCCTCTGACTCCTGGACTCCCACCTCTACCCGCCCGCCGGAAGGCGTATACATCAGGCTGTTCTCCAGCAGGTTCAACAACACCTGCTCCAGCCGGTCCCGGTCGGCCAGCGCCACCACCGGGTGGCCGGGTGCCGTCACGCCCAGGGCGAGATCCTTCTTCTGAAACCGCGGTTTGATCTTGTCCACGATCTGTTTGATTTCAGGCCCCAGCTCGAGTGGCTCCAACTGCGGCTTCATCTCCCGGGACTCGATCCGGGAGAGGCTCAACAGGTCGTTGATGAGGCGGTTGAGGCGCTCCGCCTCCTCTCCGATGATGCTGACGAACTCCTCGCAGGCCCGGGAGTTATAGAGCGCTCCTTCCAGCAGAGTTTCTGCAAATCCTTTGACCGCGGTGACCGGGGTCTTCAACTCGTGGGAGACGTTGGCTACGAACTCCGCCCGCACCCTCTCCAGACGCCTGATCTCGCTGATGTCGTGCAGTACCAGGACCACCCCCCGGGGCTCCTGCCGCTCTCCGAAAACCGGAGCAGCATGCGCCTCGAGGATCCGCTCCGCCGGAAAGATCAGGGAGATCTCCCCACTCTGGGGCTTGCCGGACCTGTGCACCTCGTCGATGATCCGGATCAGGGGATAGTTTTTCAGCGTCTCTACATAGGTCCGGCCGACGGCCTCGTATTTGCTGACGCCCAGGATGCGCTCGGCCGAAGGGTTGACCAGGTCTATGCGCCCGTTGCGGTCGAACAGCGCCACGCCGCTCTCCATGTTGGCCAGGACTGCTTCCAAGCGGCCCTTACTTTCCGTCAACTGGCGCCCCTTCGTTCTAAGGATGCCGGAGATAGCGTTGATGGCCAGGGCCAACTCCCCGATCTCGTCGCCCGTGGGATGGCGCACCTCCGCCTCCCAGTCCCCGGCGGCGATACGCCGGGCGACGGCGCCGATCTCCGCCAGCGGCTTGCGTATCCCATCCGCCAGGCGGATGCCCAGCAGTGTCCCACTCAACAGGATCAGGCCGAGCAGGCCGAGCAGGTATTGCCAGGTCTGGACCAGGAGGCCGCGGCTGCTCCACAAAAAATACGTCAACAGGCCGCTCAGGATTACCAGGGAGGCGCACATGTAGAAGATATAGCCGAGGGTGAGCCTCTGAGTGATCCGGCGCATCAGGCTCCTCTGCTTTCCTGAGAGGTGGTCTGAAACTTGTAGCCCACCCCTCGCACGGTTTTAATGTAATGGGGGTGCGCCGGGTCTCCCTCCAGCTTCTCTCTCAGGTGGCTGATATGCACGTCGACCACCCGGGTGTCGCCATAGAAATCATAGCCCCACAGCTTCTGGAGGATATACTCCCGGCTCAAAACCAGACCGGCGCTGCGGCACAGCAGGAGCAGCAGCTCGAACTCTTTGGGGGTGAGGAACAACTGGGCGCCGTGCAGGTCCACCTCGTAACGCCCGGGGAAAACCACCAGATCGCCGAACTCCAGCCGCTCTTCCTGGCTGTGGTCCCTCTCCCCGGAGCGGCGCAGGATCGCCCGCACCCGGGCCACCAGCTCCCTGGGGCTGAAGGGCTTGGTCAGGTAGTCGTCCGCCCCGATCTCCAGGCCGAGCACCTTGTCGATCTCCTCATCCTTGGCGGTGAGCATCAGGATCGGAATAGTCGACCCATCCCGCCGCAGCAGGCGGCACAGAGAAAAACCGTCCATCTCCGGCAGCATCACGTCCAGAACGATCAGGTCGGGCTTGTCCTGTTGGATAACATCCCAGGCCTCGTTGCCATCCCGGGCAGCGATGGTCTGAAATCCTTCCTTGCTCAAATTAAAGGAGATGAGCTTGACGATCGACTCCTCATCGTCCACCACCAGTATCTTTGCACTCATCTGCCAGCCTCCACCGAACGTATTCGACAAACACGTCAGGCATCCTCTGCCATCATTATTAAGATATTGTTAAGATCGCCAGGCGGCGGCCGATGGCGGCCAGCTTCTGGCTCAGGTCCGCTTCCTTGTCCCGCTCCTTGTCGATCACTTCGGGAGGCGCCTTGGCCAGGAAGCTCTCGTTGGCCAGCTTGCTCCGCACCCGTTCAAGTTCCCTGGATACCGCGCCGGACTCCTTCTCCAGCCGGGCGATCTCTTTGTCCAGGTCCACCAGCCCGGTCAGAGGGATGTACACCTCTATCCCCCCGGGCGCCACGTAGCTCAAAGCCTGTTTCGGTTTAGGCTGCTCCGGACCGGCAAACTCCAGGGGCTGGGCGGCGGCCAACCGCGCAACGTAGGATATGTAGCGCTCCAGGAACTGCCGGGTGGCGGCATCTGCGGCGACCACCACGCACCTGGCGGGCTTGCCCGGTGGCAGGCCCAGCTCCCCGCGCAGGTTGCGGATACCCCGGATCACGTCCATCAGCAAAGCCATCTGGGCCTCGCTGCCCGGGTCTTCCAGGTCCGGCCGGCGCTCGGGCCAGGGTGCGACCATGATGCTGCGGCCGCGCCCCGGGTGCTCGCTTGCGGGCACGGGCAGGTGCTGCCAGATCTCCTCGGTCAGGAAGGGCATGAATGGGTGCAGCAGTTCCAAGGTGTGCCGCAGCACGTACCACAATACGTGCTGGGCCGTACGCCGGCTGTCGGGCGTATCCTTGCCGTAAAGCCTCGGCTTGGCTAGCTCGATGTACCAGTCGCAGAGTTCGTCCCAGATGAATTCGTACAGCACCCGGGCCGCCTCCCCCAGTTCGTAGGCCTCCAGGTTGCGGTTGACCTCCCCGGCGGTCCAGTTGAAACGGCTCAGGATCCAGCGGTCGGCCAGGGTCAGGGCTGCCGGGTCAAACCGGTCCGGGGCACCCGGCGCGGAGGACCCGGCGTCGTCTGGCTGGAAGTCCTCCAGGTTCATCAAGGCAAAGCGGGAGGCGTTCCAGACCTTGTTGACGAAGTTCCGGGCACCCTCAACCCGCTCCTGCTGGAAGCGCATCTCGCTGCCCGGCGTATTGCCGGTCAACAGGGTGAAGCGCAAGGTATCGGCGCCGTAGCTATCGATCACCTTCAGGGGGTCATTGATGTTTCCCAGTGACTTGCTCATCTTGCGCCCGAGGTGGTCGAGCACCAGGCTGTTGATCAGCACATCACTGAAGGGCACGTCATGCATGAATTCACAAGACATGAAGATCATCCGGGCGACCCAGAAAAAGATGATGTCCCGGGCAGTGACCAGCACTGAAGTGGGGAAGTAGTAATCTAATTCCGGGGTGTGGTCGGGCCAGCCCAGGGTGGAAAACGGCCAGAGGGCGGAACTGAACCAGGTGTCCAGCACGTCCGGGTCCTGCTCCAGGCTGGCGCCGCCGCACTTGGGACAGGTAACCGGCTCTGATTCGGGGCAGATGGCAGCGCCGCAGGATTGGCAGTACCAGACCGGGATCCGGTGGCCCCACCAGAGCTGGCGGGAGATGCACCAATCTTTGATGTTCTCCAGCCAGCCGAGATAGATCTTGGTGAAGCGCTCGGGGAAAAACCGGATGCGCCCCTGGCGCACCGCCTCCAGGGCAGGTTCGGCCAGCGGCTTCATACGCACGAACCACTGCTCGGAGACCAGCGGCTCGATGATGGTGCTGCAGCGGTAGCAGTGCCCGACAGAGTGGGAGTAGTCCTCGATCTTGACGACCAGGCCGAGCCTCTGCAGCTCCGCCACCACGCCCTGCCGGGCCTCAAGCGCAGGCAATCCGGCGTATCCGCCCGCCTCCGGGGTCATCACGCCATCCTTGCCGATCACCGTGATCTCTTCCAAACGGTGGCGACGTCCCATCTCGAAGTCTGCCGGGTCATGGGCGGGAGTCACCTTTACCGCCCCGGTGCCAAACTCCGGGTCCACGGCCTCGTCGGCAATCACCGGGAGGCGGCGGTTCATGATCGGCAGCAGCACCTGTTTNNGATATCTCTTGCCCCATCCAACCCGGGATAACGGATGTAGGTCAGAGTTCCCTGCTCCTCGGAATGTTCGACCTCAATGTCGGAGATGGTGGTACGGCAGCGGGGACACCAGTTGATAATATAGCTGCCCCGGTAGATCAGGCCCTTGGCATACAGGCGCCGGAACACCTCCCGAACTGCCCTGGAGCAGCCCTCGTCCATGGTGAAGCGCTCCCGCTGCCAGTCGCAGGATGCACCCAGGCGCTTGAGCTGCTTGATGATTGTCCCGCCGTACTGCTTCTTCCAGGCCCACACTCGCTCCAGGAAGCGATCACGCCCGAGGTCGTCCCTGGTCAGCCCCTCTTCGGCCAGTTGCCTCTCCACCCGGGCCTGGGTGGCGATCCCGGCGTGGTCGGTGCCCGGCACCCACAGGGTATTGTCCCCCCGCATCCGGTGCCAGCGCACCAGCACGTCCTGCATGGTGTTGTTTAGGGCGTGCCCCATGTGCAAAATACCGGTCACGTTGGGAGGCGGGATGACGATGCAAAAAGGTTCTCGCTCTCCGCCCGGTTTGGCGTGAAAGAAACCCTCGTCCAGCCAGTATTGATACCACCGTTCCTCCACACTGCGAGGGTTGTAGGTGGTGGCCATACCCGGGGTGTTCTCCTGCAGTGACTGATCTTGCCGGGGTTCATCTTGCCCGGCGCTGCCCTGTTCTTCCGCCATTTCTGCCTCACCTCAAGACCTTTATCGTTAGTTATGTTTCTACATAAAACTCCTTTCGCCCCCGTGCGGGACAAAAGGAGCCAGCCAACCACCCTTCATTTTACGGTCCTGTACCGATGTTTGTCAACTTTAGCGGCCCGATTCGGTTGATGAATCACCGCCACTCGCCACCGCTGGCAGACATTTCTCGCTTGACGCACATGGTCAATTAACGTATTCTCACTATAATAATATATATTCCGGCCACCCGCGCCGCGTAGAATATCTTCAGACTGGGGATGTTTAGATGCCCAACCAGCAGGCGAAATTCTCATTCAGGCAGTGGAAAAAGGAAATGCGGAAGCCTTCCCGGATGGCCCTGTTCCTGATCGAATTGATCGTCCTGTGCCTGCTTCTGATCGGCATCATCAACCTTGCCTGGGCCGTCGCCACCATACCCGCCTGGGACCCGAGCAAACTGACGGGTTCGCAATCGACCGCCATCTATGATCGTTATGACCGAGCAGCGTCCGAGGTCTTTGTCGATCAGAACAGGACCCCGGTACCGCTTGCCGAACTGCCTCCCTATCTACCCCAGGCTTTTGTATCGGCCGAAGACAATCGCTTCTATAAACACATGGCTATAGACCCGGTGGGAATTGCCAGGGCCTTATGGGCCGACCTGCGGTCGGGCAGCGCCGCCGAGGGTGGCAGCACCATTACCCAGCAACTGGTCAAGAACGCCTTTCTCAACGATGACAAGTCTCTCCGGCGCAAGATCCAGGAGGCGATCCTGGCCATGGAAGCGGAGCACCACTACACCAAACAAGAGATCCTCGAGTTTTACCTGAACCGGATCTTCTTCGGCAATGGCGCTTATGGCGTCCAGGAAGCATCCCAGTTCTATTTCAGCCTGGACGCCAAGGACCTCGACCTGGCCGAGAGCGCCCTGCTGGCGGGTATCGTGCAAAGTCCCAACAACTACAACCCTATCGCCAGCCCGGATCTGGCCAAGC
>PKYJ01000111.1 GCA_003132605.1 Peptococcaceae bacterium
CACCGCTTCATGTACTCCGCATTCTTTCAGGCCGGGCTGTAGGCCCGGATGCGGAGGAGAAGCTGGGGCATTAGAGCGGGTAGTCATCTGGTAAAAATTAGAAGGGCATGTATGGTGATCTGGAATGCTGAATATTTTACAAAGAAAACAGCCAACTTATTATTATACTAAAGTTGTCTGTGGGTTGCCCATATGGAATGCAATGGCGGCCCTCACTGTTTTGCTCTCCTTCATCCTGTTGAGCTGTGGCACGGCTTTGGCTGCCGATCTGAATGATATTGGAGGCCACTGGGCTGCTGCGGAGATAGAAAGGGCGGTCTCCAGCGGTTACGTGAAAGGTTATCCCGACGGCACTTTCATGCCGGACTCCGGGGTGGACCGGGCCGAGTTCGTGGCGATGCTGGATGGCGCATTCCAGGTGCCGGCCGGACAGAATGAAAATACCCCCGGGGATGTGAGTGGCCAGGACTGGTTTACCCAAGATGTGAAGTCCGCCCTTGCTGCCGGGTTTGTAAGCGGCTACCCGGACGGGACCTTCCGGCCGCAGGATGAGGTTAGCCGGCAGGAAGGCGCCTGCATGCTGGCCAAGCTCTTGAAGTTGGATGGCGCCGGAGACCTGAGTTTTTCTGATGCCGACGAGATTGGCAGTTGGGCGAAAGCCTCCGTGTCCGGCCTGGTTGCCGCAGGAATCATGACTGGCTACCCAGATGGTTCTTTCAGGCCCCAAGAAGTCATCACCCGCGCTGAAGCGGTGGTGATGATCAACAAGGCGCTCGCTTCACAATCACTTACCCCGGTGACTGACCAATTGCAGGTAACGGGGGATGTTGTCAACGTGCGCTCAGGTCCCAGCACGAGTGCGCAGATAATCGGACAGGTGAATTCCGGAGACATCCTGCAGGCAAAGTCCAAAAACAGTGATGACTGGTATCAGATAGATTTTCAGGGAGGGTCCGGCTGGGTTGCCGGATGGGATGTTCAGGTCTACCAGCCGTCGCCGGATGTGCAAGTCGGGCAGAATGACGCAGGGAGCGCGGTGAATACCCAGGGAACACAGACTAGCACCCAGTATGCAGGCAAGACAGGCCCACAAGCGACGAATGAACAGGCGCCTAATCCAAACAACGGGTTATCTGCATCCGGTGGAACATCACCAACGAGCAGTGGCGCCTCCTTCTATGGAATGGACCTGGCGGCATATCCGGGCGATGACGCCATGCAGGCCTGGTGGAATGACTCCCCATTTTATTACACCGGCTTTTATCTCGGCCCTGCCCCATACCACCCGGATACAAGCTTTATGGATAAGAGGCAGGTTCCGGCCGACCAGGGATGGGGATTGCTGCCCATCTACGTCGGTCGTCAGGCAGACAGTTGGAATCTGGATAAGGGAAAAGAGGATGGCGATGATGCTGCAAACCTGGCAGCCAGTGCCGGATTTCCCCACAATACCGTCATTTTTCTTGACATTGAGACCTCGCTTCCACTATCCGACAGTTTCTTGAGTTATGTTACCGACTGGGTAAGTGAAGTTGAAAGCCAGGGATACATTGCCGGGGTATACTGTTACATAGACAACGCCAGTCAGCTCAGAAACGCTCTCCCCGCAAATGTCGAGTTTTGGGTAGCCCATTATACCCGTAAAGACCTTCCGCCATCCATTCCCAGCCCTGCTGATAGCGGGGTGTCTTTTGCCAGCGCCTGGCAATTTGTAGGGGATACTTGTCTGACATACGGAGGATTCACGTTGGATGTCGATTTTAATACCTCTACCTATACCGATCCGGCGACAGAGTCTGTAAATGTTAAGAAGTGAGCCAAAATATCCAGTGATACCAACACCCGGCAGGTTTTACTTCAAGAATTGATCACCAAATGGCTGTGGAGGACAAGCAGTTCTTCTTCCTTCTGCTGGATTACTTAAACCAGGAGGAGCAGGATCAGATGCTTCAGGAATTCTGAGAGTTTGACCGGAAGTTGATCCACGAGAAGTACCGTTCGATAGTGGAGTATGCCGAGGGGGCACAGGCGCTCTAACAAGTCCGGAAAGCCGCGGTGTTTTCCAATAATTCGGATTGCTCTTTCGATGTCATACCCCTTTGCCAGTGTTCCCTTTTCAGGAAGATGGGTTCTGCCGTATCTGTTCTTTAAGGTTTTTTTCTCTGCAGCGGGAGAGAATAAAACCAGAGACCTCGCTCTGAGAGCCTGAGTCGAGGAGATGCCGACGGCAGATTCTGGATTACATTCCTGATGGGGCGGTGGCGATGGACCTCAGTTTTGGGAAAAGCGAACTGGGCCCTGAGATTGGCCCAACCAGGGAGTGGTTGCTGACCAACGGCCTGGGAGGCTTTGCCTCGTCCACCATCATCGGCCTCAACACCCGCCGCTATCATGGGCTGCTGGTGGCATCCCTGCATCCTCCGGTTGACCGGAGGTTACTGGTGGCCAAACTGGACGAGGACCTTTTCATCGAGGGAGCGAGGTACGCCCTGGGGACCAATCAGGTACACGACGGCTATTACGCCCAGGAGGGCTACCGGTTATTGCAGCGCTTCCAGCGGCAGCCCTTCCCGGCGTATACCTACCAGATCGGCGACCTGTTCGTGATCAAGCAGATCTTTATGGTCTACGGCCACAATACCACGGTCATCCACTATAGGATAGTCAACGAATCCCGGCGCCCGGCGACCCTGCATATCTTTCCACTGGTCAACTGCCGGGATTTTCACGATGCCATTTTAGAGAACGGCTGGCCGTTCGACCAGAGGGTCCAGGACCGCCAGGTGGAGATCGAGCCATTTTCCGGGGCGCCGCACATCTTTCTGGCCAGTGACCGGGGGCGCTATACCAGGGTGCCTGCCTGGTACCGGGGGATGTACTACCGGGTGGAGCGGGAGCGCGGCCTGCCCAGTCACGAAGACCATTTTATGCCCGGTCACTTCATTGTGCAATGTGATGCCAGTGAGGATCTCACCATGATCGTTTCTGCGGAGCCGATCCCGCCGGTCTCCTATGAGGAAATGGAGAAAGAGGCCCTGGAGCGCCAATCGGGCCTGCTTTCAGTTGCCGGCTGCCAGGATGAGTTTGCCCGGCAGTTGGTGCTGGCGGCGGACGATTTCCTGGTCTGGCGGGAATCAACCGGGAAGCGGACGATCATCGCCGGCTACCCCTGGTTCAACGACTGGGGACGGGATGCCATGATCGCCCTGCCGGGGCTGACCCTGTGCACCGGACGCCACGCCGAGGCCAGGGAGATCCTGGCCACCTTCGCCGCCTACGCCAGGGACGGCCTGATCCCCAACATGTTCCAGGATGCCGGCGGAGAGCCGTTCTACAACACGGTGGATGCTCCATTGTGGCTCTTCTACGCTGTTCAGAAGCTGCTGCAGTACACTTCTGACTACGCATTCGTAAAGGATCGCCTGTATCCTACCATGAAGGAGATCGTCGAACATTACCGGCGGGGGACGCACTTTCAGATCCGGATGGCCGGAGATCACCTGGTGGAGGCCGGGGGGCCCGGCTTGCAACTGACCTGGATGGATGCCAAGGTGGGCGACTGGGTGGTCACGCCCAGGGACGGGAAGCCGGTGGAGGTTAATGCCCTCTGGTACAACGCCCTCATGTTTATGGGCGAACTGTCAGCAGCCTTGGGCGAGCCGGAGTTGTACGGCAGGCTGGCGGAACAGGCGCAGGCCAGCTTCAGGATAGTCTTCTGGAACGAGGCGGCCCGGTGCCTCTATGACGTGGTGGATGGTGAGCACAGGGACGCCAGGCTCCGGCCGAACCAGATCCTCGCCGTCAGCCTGCCGTACAGTCCCCTGTCCCGGGCGCAGGCGCGGGCCGTGGTGCAGAAGGTCTGGCAGCACCTATACACAGCCTATGGCCTGCGCAGTCTCAGTCCCTCCGATCCGGAGTTCAAGGGGCGTTATCTCGGCAACCAACTGGAACGGGACGCCGCCTATCACCAGGGGACGGTCTGGAGTTGGCTGATCGGTCACTTCATCACTGCCTACCGCAGGGTCAATGATCGCTCGCCGGCCAGCCTGGAGACGGCATACCAGATGCTGGCGCCCTTCAGGGACCACCTGCGCGACCACGGGGTCGGCTCGGTGTCGGAGGTCTTCGACGGGGAGCAGCCATTCACGCCGAGGGGTTGCTTTGCCCAGGCCTGGGGAGTGGCCGAGGTGCTGCGCTGCTGGACGGAAGAGTTGCGGGACGCAAGGTTAATTTCTAGGAAAGCAGCAGGAATTGAGGGCGGCGATGTGTAAGAGTACTTAGGTTGTCCAGTGGAGATGCCAACTACCGCTAGCCAATCAATATGTTTTGAGCACCGGATGCACCTGCGCTATAGGAGGCCAGCCATGAGGATTGCCGTGATCGATGGCCAGGGGGGCGGCATTGGCAAACACATCACCGAGCGGATCAGAAAGGGTTTGGGACCCGAAGTGGAGATCATCGCTTTGGGAACAAACAGCGCGGCCACCGCTCTGATGCTGCGGGCCGGCGCCAACGAGGGGGCGACCGGTGAAAATGCCGTGGTCCAGACTGTGGCCGAGGTGGACGTGATCACCGGCCCGATCTCCATCCTGGTTGCCAATTCCATGCTGGGCGAGGTCACCCCCGGGATGGCGGTAGCCATCGGGGGCAGCAAGGCTTTGAAGCTGTTGCTTCCCATCGGCAGGGGCCGGATCGAGATCGTGGGTTTGCAGTCCGAGCCGTTGCCGCATCTGGTGGAGAAGCTGGTGCAGCTTTTGAAGGAACTAAAGCCAAAAAAAGAGCTATAAAGAACGGTTCCAGGAGATATGCCTTAACATCTGAGGTTTTTTCATTGGATTATATTCAGTAGATCGCGCAATCTGATCCGCGGTAATCGGAATCCGGGCGGAGGCAACAGGGGGAGATCGCATGTCCGGCCACTCTAAATGGGCAAACATTAAACACCGCAAGGCGAAGGTTGATGCGCAGCGTGCCAATGTCTTCACCAAGCTGGGAAGGGCGATCTTCGCCGCAGCCCGCCAGGGGGGCGGCGATCCCAACTCCAACATGAATCTGAAGCTGGCGATCACCAACGCCCGGGCGGCAAACATGCCCGTTGACAACATCAATCGCCTGATCACCCGGGCAATCGGAGAAGCTGAAGGGGTCAATTACGAGGAGGCTTTGTACGAGGGCTATGCCGCCGGCGGCGTGGCGGTGCTGGTGCAGATCCTGACCGACAACCGCAACCGTACCGCTTCGGAGATCCGCTACCTGTTTTCCAGGAACGGCGGGAACCTTGGAGAATCCGGCTGCGTGGCCTGGATGTTCGAGTTGAAGGGCTTGCTTCAAGTAACCACCAGGGATGTCCCCGGCGATCCGGACGAACTGATGCTTGACCTGATCGAGATCGGGGCGGAGGACGTCAAGGAAGAGGATAACCTGATCGAGTTAGTGACGGCCCCGCAGGATTATGATCGCATCAAGACCTACCTGGATGAGAGAGGTATAAAATACAGCAACGCCGACCTGACCATGATTCCCAAAACTACCGTTCCTGTCAACGATGCCGATACTGCGGAGAAGATCCTGAAACTGCTGGATGCTCTGGATGGGCTCGACGATGTCCAGAACGCCTACGCCAACTTTGACATCCCTGACGAGGTGCTGAACAGCATTGAATGAAAACCCGCTGTTGCCTTAAACCGTTGTGTGCACCAGCGGATCGAGGACTGTAAATCACCCCCGGGACATGATTTCCGGGGGTTTCTCGTTTCATCGAGGGTTGCCCTGACTGTAATTGAGGTGAGAGGCAGGTGCCCGCTTGCTTGCGGGCGCGTCAGGATGAGGCAAGTAAAAAGTATGCATATATGAGCCAGGGATGGTAATATTTATAAAGTAAGAACAAACAAGGGACTGGTTCCGGTGGACAAGAAGAAGGCGGCCAAGAGGGCACCCCAGCTGATACTTTATGGGATCTTGCTGCTGGTGTTGGCAGGAGGGCTTTACCTCGGGTGGGAACGGATCCTGCTAGCAAGGCCGTTGCCTGCGGGGACCAGGGTTATTGTCAGAACGTTCTACACCCTGAGCAAGCGCGAGGTGGATCGCAGCGCCGGCTTGCCGGATAAGAAAGCCTGCAGCACCCTTGACCTGCTGCGTCTGTACCCGGCAAAGCAGGGATGGGAGATGAGCCTTGCCAGTGGCGAGGTGATCTTCACCAGGGCGGTGGATGGGCTTTGTCCGGATGACCAGAACAAATCCCACCTCGGGGAGAAAGGCGGATTCGTGGCAGTGGTCCGCGGTCCTGCCGGGATCAACGGTGGCATCATCAGGGTGACCACCATCCTGGTGTCCAGCCTCCCTGCCGACTACCAGAAAGAGGCCGAACAGGGCACCCTCGACCTGCCCGACGAAACCTCCCTGTTGCAGATTCTGGACAGCCTGGACGAGAATAACGGGAGTGGATGAGCCAGCTCTGTGGGAAAATCTGTTAGCCGTTTCAAACCTGGCCAACCAGATGCCACCAGATGTTACCCTGGTGGTTTGTTTATTTTTCCCGGTTTCAATCTGTTATAATGGGTGGTGGACAGGCGCTCCAATGCTCGTTGGTCTTCTTCAACTGGGTCTTGGCTTCAGAGGGGAAAAGCAATCCCCCACTGAAGCTTAGAGCCAGTTAATACAGTGGCGTANNTAGAGCGGGTAGTCATCTGTGGCAAAGAAGGTTTGGGGGGGTTCTATCCGGATGGAAAAGCTGATGATACTCGATGGAAACGGCCTGGCGCACCGGGCGTTTCATGCCCTGCCCCTGCTGTCAACCACCACCGGTCTCTATACCAACGCCGTGCTCGGCTTCACCAACATGCTGCAAAAGCTCGTGCGGCAGGAAAAGCCGGATTACCTGTTAGTGGCCTTTGACAAGGGAAGATCTTTCAGGCACCAGGATTACGAGGCTTACAAGGCCCACCGCAAGCCCACACCGGATGAGTTGCGCCCGCAGTTTCCCCTGATCAAGAGGGTTTTAGGGGCATTTAACATCGCGACGCTGGAGATGGCCGGGTACGAGGCGGATGACCTGATCGGAACGGTGGACCGGCTGGCGGAGAAGAGGGGCCTGGAGGTGCTGGTGATTACCGGCGACCGGGACATGCTGCAACTAGTCTCCGGGCTCACCCGGACGATGATCACCCGCAAGGGTATCAGCGAATTGGATTGCTATACCGAAGAGGACGTGTTCAAGAGATACGGCCTTAAACCGGAGCAGATACCGGATCTCAAGGGGCTGACCGGCGACCCCAGCGACAACGTCCCCGGGGTGCCCGGGATCGGGGAAAAGACGGCGGTGAAGCTGCTGCAGCAGTATGGCAGCGTCGAGGCCTGCCTGGCCAACCGGATGCAAGTTTCCGGCAAGGCGGCCGCTCTGCTGGACCAGTACGCCGATCAGGCAATGCTGAGCAAGAAACTGACGCAGATCGTCCTGGACGTCCCCTGTGAGGTTGATTTTGAAGGCCTGCGGCTGCGGAAGCCGAACTATGAGGAACTGTTCCTGATCCTCCAGGAACTGGAATTCAAGAACCTGATCAGGGGCTTGCGCAACGAGTTGTCGCTCGATGACAGGGTGGTCACAACCGCCGGGGAGAAGTCAGCCGG
>PKYJ01000026.1 GCA_003132605.1 Peptococcaceae bacterium
GGTCTATTTCGCCGCACTGGAGCTGGGTGACACAGTTCTAGGCATGAATCTCGCCCACGGCGGGCACCTGACCCACGGCAGCCCTGTCAACCTGTCGGGCAAATACTTCAGGTTCATTTTCTATGGAATTAAGCCCGAAACTGGTACCATCGATTATGACGAGGTTGAGAGGCTGGCTATGGAGCACCGCCCCAAGATGATCGTGGCGGGGGCCAGTGCATACCCCAGAATTATAGACTTTGCCCGCTTTAGGGAGATTGCCGACCGGTCCGGAGCGCTGCTGATGGTGGATATGGCCCACATAGCCGGGCTGGTGGCTGCGAGGCTGCATCCCTCGCCTGTGCCCCACGCCGATTTTATAACCACGACGACGCACAAGACCCTGAGGGGGCCCCGGGGCGGAATCATCCTTTGCCGTCAGAAATATGCGACCGCCATTGATAAGGCAATCTTTCCAGGAATTCAGGGAGGCCCGTTGATGCATGTGATTGCCTCCAAGGCCGTCGCCCTGAAGGAGGCTATGCNNATAAGCTGGTAGAGCATGGATTTAATCTGGTTTCGGGCGGAACCGATAACCACCTGATGCTGGTGGACCTGCGCAACAAGGGCATCACCGGCAAGGATGCCGAGCAGCGTCTCGACGCCATAGGAGTGACGGTCAATAAAAATGCCGTGCCCTTTGATACCGAAAGCCCTCTTGTCACCAGCGGGATCAGGATCGGTACGCCGGTTGTCACGAGTCGCGGTTTCAAGCAGCAAGAGATGGAGCAGATTGCCGATATCATCAACCTTGTGGTGACCGATAATGCTGTAGATAAGGTAAGTACGCTGGTGAAACAGCTTTGTGAGCGGTTTCCGCTCTACTCTTGAGAATTATGGATTCATTATCTTTCCGTCAGGTTGCAGGTGACCGTAAGAATGTCGGGGGAATATCTCTTAAAGCAGGATACTGTCTTTGTTGCATTGTGAATACGTTCCACAGTGGGTATCACCGGAGGTAAGAGATGATGAATTATGTTTTAGGCTTGTGCTGTATTAAGTGTGGAAAAGAACTCCAAGCCGAACCAGGAATTTATACTTGCCCCGAGTGCGGGCCTCAAGACGGTATCCTGGATGTGGTGTATGACTATCAGAACATAAAAATACGCCATAGCCGCCAGCAATTGTCACAATCGGGTGACTATTCCATATTTCGATATATCCCCTTCCTTCCTCTGAATCCGGAGACACCGCGGCCAAACCTGAGATTCGGTTGGACCCCCCTCTATCGACCGCCAGGTCTGGCCAAGGTGCTCGGATTCACAAACCTTTACGTTAAGGATGATGGACAGAACCCGACAGCCTCATTAAAAGATAGGGCATCCGCCATCGCCGTGATCAGGGCAGTTGAGGAGAAGATGACCACCATCGCCTGCTCTTCGACCGGCAATGCAGCATCGTCCCTGGCCGGCGCTGCCGCGGCGATGGGTCTGACTACCTTCATTTTTGTGCCGGGCAGGGTTCCCCAGGGAAAGGTTGCCCAGTTGCTGATCTTCGGAGCCAATGTGATCAGCGTCCAGGGCTCATACAGCGATGCCTTCAGGTTGTCCGCAGAGGCCATCGATCGCTGGGGCTGGTATAACCGCAATGCTGCCATCAACCCCTACCTGGTTGAAGGGAAGAAAACCGTAGCCATGGAGATAGCTGAACAGTTGAACTGGGAGGTCCCAGACTGGGTGGCGGTATCGGTTGGTGACGGCTGTACCATCGCCGGGGTTTGGAAAGGGTTCAAAGACCTGTACCGGGTCGGCTGGATCGATAAACTGCCCAAGCTGCTTGGGGTACAGTCGAGTGGATGCAGCCCGCTGGTTGATTCCTTTCTGGAGAACAGACACTGGCGACCGGCTGAGGAGAATACAATTGCTGACAGCATTGCGGTCGGAGTGCCGCGCAATCCCGAAAAGGCCCTGCGGGCGGTGAGGGAATCGGGGGGCACAATGGTGGCAGTCAGCGATGAAGACATTCTCGATGCCATGCGCCTGCTTGGAAGAACGAGCGGTATTTTTGGGGAACCGGCCGGTGTGACTGGTCTGGCCGGCCTGCGATATCTGGGAAGCAATGGGGTGATCAAGAGCGATGAGAAGATCGTCGCCATCGTGACCGGCAATGGCTTGAAGGATGTCAAAAATGCCATTGCGGCTGCCGGAGAGCCGATCAGGGTCGATCCATCTCTGCAGTGTCTGGTGGAAGAGCTTAAGTGGCGAGGCATAGAATAACAACTATACATCTCGCCGCACACATCTTAATAACGGAGGTTTGAGCAACGATGTTCAAGATCCCTTTTGGCCCAACTTATTCAGAAATGCTTAATCCGGACACCATCCCTGTGGATGTCCGGGAGAAAGCGCTTAGAGTAAAAGATATAGAACTGGATCCCCTCAATCTGTTCAATATCACCTGGAAAGACGAGCGGGGCGCAGTGCGCAAGATCGTACTGCCCAAGGAACTGACCGGCACCGAAGCCAATATCGTGGTGCTGCTGGGCAAGTACTTCCCGTCCGGTTCACATAAGGTTGGCCCCGCTTATGCAACCCTGATCGAGGGCTGCGTCGATGGGGAGATCCTTCCCGGCACCCACACGATCCTCGGCCCATCCACCGGAAACTTTGGGATCGGCGTGGCCTATATCTGCAACCTGATGGGATACAAGGCAGTGGTCATCATGCCCGACAATATGAGCAAGGAGCGCTACGACCGGATTCGCAAATACGGGGCCGAGCTCGATCTGACACCGGGTACCGAATCGGACGTGATCCTGACTCTGCAGCGGACCTACGAACTGAAAAAGAACCCCCTAAACCGGCCTTTGGCGCAATTCGAACTGTTGCCCAATTACCGGTTTCACCGCCACGTCACCGGCAACTCGGCGATCGAGGCGGTCA
>PKYJ01000017.1 GCA_003132605.1 Peptococcaceae bacterium
TCGCGGGCGACGACACAACAGCATCGTCCACGGAACAGGCGTACGAACCTCCTCTATATCGAAATAGCAGGAAACTAACCGGATGAACTCGCGCCGCGACCACTTTTGGACATGGCCCGGAGTATTGCCTAAACTACTCAAATATTGACCTCGGGCCATATTCATGATACTCCAGAGGGGCTCGCGCGGTACGCTGATAATAAGATAAGGGCTGGCAACCAACTGCAAACGAAGCAGGCCATCCTGAGGTCTTTCCAGGTGCTCAAGTACTTCGCAGCAGACGACCAGCTCTGCGGCGTCAGACGCCGGATCCAGGTCATAGATACTACAGATCTTGAAAACGTCAGGGGGGAGTTTTCGTTCGCAGACGTTGGCACGCGCCAACTCGATAACGGCTCCCGAAAAGTCACTGCCGCGTGTGGCAATGCCCTGTTCCAGCCAGCGTAGAGTCCAATAGCCTTCCCCGCAACCCACCTCGTGAATTGAGGCCGGCTTTACCTTATCCACCAGGTCCGTCAAAGCGGATTCAAAACCCTTATTGAGCCAACGTACAATCGGATTGCATGAGCCGTATTTATTATAATAATTGCCCACTACCAAGCCTTTTTCGGTGAGACCGCCAGAGATTTTCATAAGAAATCCCCGTTTGTCGAAACACGGCCCAACCCCTCTGTTCCTTGCTCAGCCACGCTTGCCCTCCCTGTTAAAAGTGCTGTTGTTCTCACCTGATGTAAATGTTTGTTTTACCGAATAACGAATATCCTCGAGCAATTTCCTGTTTACCGCCAGGATATCGGCCAGAAGAGCCACCAGGAACGCTTCAAAGCCCATGACGATCAGCACTCCGGCCAGAATAACGGATTGAACGTGCCCTCGTCCTTGTCCGGCGAAATAGAAATACGAGAAACGCAACCAGAGCAAAAGGCCTATCGCGGTCAATACCAGGCAAACGCTCCCGAAAAAACGAAATGGCCGATAAATAATAAAGATGCGCAGCATCGTCACGATGGAACGCTGGATATAAGCCGGGGTGCTCTTGACGAGCCTGGAAGGGCGCAGGTCTTTGTTTACCCGCACCGGCACAGACATGATGGCCATGTTCTTCTGGCCGGCCTGAATTATGGTTTCCAGCGTATAGGTATAGTCGTTAAAAACCATCAGGTGCTGCGCAGCGTCCCGGCTGATGGCGCGGAAGCCGCTGGGCGCATCCGTAACGTCGGTGCGGCTGACAATTCGCACCATCCAACTTCCTAACTTTTGAAGTAGTTTCTTGCCGGGTGAAAAGTGCTCAATAGCATCTATGGGGCGGGCTCCGATAACGATATCGGCCTTCCCCTCCAAAATGGGGGCCACCAAAGCCGGGGTGTCGTCTGCATTGTTCTGATTATCTGCATCGGTATTCACGATCACGTCGGCACCGTAGCGCAAGCAGGCTTCCAGGCCTGTCATGAAGGCGCGCGCCAGCCCCTGGTTTTGCGTATGGCAAACAATATGGTCTACCCCGTTCTCCTTCGCAATTCTCACGGTATCATCCCGGCTGCCGTCGTCGATAATCAGCCACTCGACGGCATCAAATCCCGGCACCTGGCGCGGCAATGCGGAGAGGGTGATGGGAAGTGTTTCTTCCTCGTTGTAGCACGGGATTTGAATTATTAACTTCATTTCTCCATTCCCCCATTAGACAGTAGCGCGCCGTTGTGATCTGATCCTTTCTTTTCAGCTCGTCCCGGACCGAACATCTGACAGGGCGCCGGCGATCGCTAATAAAATCATGCAATCTTGATCAAACCCAACGGCCTGTCCCCATGTAGGTCCAGCCCGCACGCCTGGCCTCTTCGGGGTCGATCAGGTTGCGGCCGTCCAGCAGAACCGGGGTGCGCATCATTCCCGCCAGGCGTGCGAGGTCCAGGTGCCGGTACTGGGGCCATTCGGTGGCCAGCACCAGGGCTTCGGCGCCTGAGGCCAGGGTGTAAGGGTCCCGGAAAAACTCCACTTCCAATCCTTCTAATGCCCGCCGTCCGTTGTCCATGGCCACCGGGTCGTGTACCCGCACACGGGCGCCCCGCTCGACCAGAATCCTCACCACATCCAGGGCGGGGGACTCCCGCACGTCATCTGTGGCAGGCTTGAAGGCCAGGCCCAGCACCCCTATCAACCTGCCCCGTACTCCCTTCAGAGTTTCCTGGAGTTTTTCTACAACCCTGTATCTCTGCCGGAAGTTTACCTCCCGGGAAGCCGCGGCGATGGGCATGGTGTAGGCGTGCTCCTCCGCTATGGCGAGGAGGGCCGCGGTATCCTTGGGGAAGCAGCTCCCTCCCCATCCCAGTCCTGCAGCGAGAAAACCGGGGCCGATTCGCGGGTCAAGCCCCACACCCCTTGCCACTTCTGTCACGTCAGCGCCCACTTTTTCGCATAATCCGGCGATTTCATTGATGAAGCTTATCTTCAGGGACAGGAAAGCGTTGGAGGCATATTTGATCATTTCCGCACTGGTAGGATCGGTGCTCACCAAGGTGGGCAGATTGTAACCTCCGGGGCGGGGCAGGAACGGAGGGGGGTCAAAGGACTGCTCCAAGATCCGCTGGTAAAGACGCCGCAGCATATCAGCGTCTTCCGGCTGCTCCGCCCCCACCACGATGCGATCGGGGTAAAAAGTACAATGGAGAGCCCTGCCCTCCCGCAGGAATTCGGGATTGGAAACCACCATGACGGTCGTCTTGTCTTCCACGCCCCTGGCGTCCAGGACCCGCCTGACCACCTGGGATACCTGCCGTTCGGTGCCGACAGGCACGGTGGACTTTACCGCCAGGCAGTAGAGTCGACCTTTTTCCAGTCCCTCGGCCACTTCCCGGGCAGCAGCCTCCACATTTTGCGTGTTCGCCTCACCGTTGGATTTTTGCGGTGTGCCCACCGCCACTAAAATCACATCGGCATCTTTGACAGCCTCCTGAGTTTGGCGGGCAAAGCTGAGGTTTCTTCCAGACAGCGCCATCAATTCTTCCAGGCCCTGCTCGTGGACGGTGCTCCTCCCTCTGCAGAGGAGTTCCAGCTTGGCAGTGTCCTTGTCCACGCAGGTTACCCGGTGTCCCAGATAGGCCAGGGCAGTACCGGTGGTGAGGCCAACATATCCGGTTCCTATCACAGCTACATTCATTATACGGCCACCTCCATCCTGCTCTCTCAGTATTTGCATAATCTAATAATTAAAGCGCCTCACTGGAACTCGTACCTTGTTCAATCTGCCTATTCAACAGAAACCATCATCTTTAATTCTTGGGAACCTTTTGCATTAAACCAAGATACGCCTTCCTGCACCATGTCAAACCCCAGTATATAGTTTCCTGGTTGCGATGGAGCTGTAACATTCAAAGGCAGCTCAATCTCCTGCCCAGGATCAAGATCAAACG
>PKYJ01000012.1 GCA_003132605.1 Peptococcaceae bacterium
GATTGCATACCACTTCCTGGCTGGCCCTGAAACATCCGTTTCCCAGTATGCTTCTACGGAACCTTCCTCTTCCAGCTCCTGCAATGACCGGTAGATAACGGCGCTATCGGCAAAACACCGGGGCAGCTCTTCTTGCATTTTGCTTAATACCGCTGCGCCATATAAGTTCTCCCGGGCTAGAAAAAGCAGGATGAATGCCGGAGCATGCCGGTAAGTTTCTCCCTTCTTGGATTCTCTAGTCATTTGCACCGCACCTTTAATACATATACATTTATATGATAACTACATATACATTATATTTACAGCAGCCAGGATTGTCAAGAGATATTCGACCGGTTGTCGACCGGTATTTGTCGCTTGGGTAATCCATTTTAAGAATGATCGGGTTATCGTTTGCGCGGCCTCGCCCAGCGCCAGGTCTTTATCGACGACGGAGCTATTTGGATCTGGAACCTTGCTACCATGATCACCCCATCGGATGCCCTGTAAAGCCTGCTTAAATGAACAGATTGACGTTCGCCTCGTCCGCTTCACCCAGATAACTGGCCACCCCGGCGAACTCCAGGCCGTCGATCAACTCCGCCTCGCTAAAGCCCATGACGTCCATGGACATGGTGCAGACCACCAGCTTGACCCCCTGTTCCCTGGCGGATGCCATCAATTCCGGCAGGGTGGCCACTTTTTTACTCTTCATCACCGTCTTCATCATCCCGGCCCCCATACCGCCGAAATTCATCTTGGAAAGACCAAGCCTGCCGGCCCCCCGCGGCATCATGGCGCCGAACATGGCCTGCAAAAGGCTCTTCTTCGCCGGCGCCTTCCCGGGCCGGCGCAAGATGTTCAGGCCCCAGAAGGTGAAGAACATGGTCACCTCGTCTCCCATAGCCGCAGCGCCGTTGGCAATGATGAAGGCCGCCATGGCCTTGTCCAGGTCACCGGAAAAAACGATGATGGTTTTCTTGGTGCTTCCCAAAGGAATCCCCTCCTTACGAATATTGCCATTCCCTGAGGTAGGCAGGACACGCACACTGGGAGCCTGCCGCCTGGTTCCGGAAAGCTGGCCACCAGTTGCTGGAGGCGTTGCGAACCGGATGCCGGAATCTTTGTATAGAGGCCGACTGTTGCCAACAGCCGGCCTTAGACCGCTACAGGAGGTTCCCCCTCGCGCCGACTTTCACCCTCTTCCTGCAAAATGGAGCTTTTCGTCGGCTCAGTTAAAATACAATGTGCACGCCGGCTTCTTCAGCCTGCGTGATGTATTCCGCGACACCGCAGATGTCGTCCACCAGGTCCACGAAATCGCCCAACACCTTTGCTCCCCAAATTTTCCCCGCTGTTCCGCAGGCATGGATGTGCAGATTGCCAGACTTTTTCAACTCTCGTAAAAAGTCGTGAGGCGAAGAGATCTTGTTTGCCGTCATTCCCGCCAGCATCTCTTCCTGCAGTTCGGGCCATTCGCAAAGGAATTTTTTATTTTCCACCACGTCCTTTTTGAAGGCATAGGCACCCATGAGCAAAAGGTAGATCTCCACTTCCATATCCAGGGCGACGGCCCCGCCGGCCACAATACTGAGACAGACCAGTTTCTCAATACTGCCACTGGGCACACCGATGACCATTTTCTTTCCCATGATAGTCCTCCTCGTGAAAGATTTTTTAACCAGTGACTTCCTCTCCCAATCGGGAGATATCCGTGTTACAAGAAACCGCCTTGCTGAACCCTTGTCAACCTGATTTTCTTTAGGGCATAGCTAAACACCCCCTTTCTTTGAGATTGCCCCATGCTGTGTAAACTGGCCATGCCCCTCCTCGAGGCTCGAAGATAGCTTCGGCCGCGCCCGCAAAGCCGGATCCGGAAAGAACATTCAGCCAACGTAGGCCTGGGCCAGGTAGACGGAGATATCCTGGAGATCCAAGCCCGGACCGNNGACTTGCGCAGGTTGACCAGGCAGATCGGGCACATGGTCACACCGTGCCCGCCGGCTGCTTGCAGTTGCTCCACCCGCTGGCTAGCGATCTTCCTGGCCTTTTGGGGGAACAGGGATTCCACAGGGCCGCCGCAGCAGCGGGTGAACTTACCGGTGTCCCCGGGTTCGTGAACGGTGCAGCCCGCCCTGGTCAACAGCGTCCGCTGCGGCTCGAGCACGTTTTCCTGACGGGCGTAGATGCACGAATCGTGCAGCACCACTTCCATTTCTAGTTCCCGCGCCGGCCGGAGGTCGCTCTCGGCCAGGACCTCCAGGTAGCTCTGCGCCTTGAGGTCGTAACCCCTGTTCAGGGAAGGGTAGACTGAGCGCATCATGTTAGTGGTGTGGGGATCCACCGTGATCACGTTCTTGACCCCGTATTTCTTTAAGGAGTCGTAAACCCGCCTGGCGTGGTCTGCAAACAGATCGTCAACTCCCAGGTCGTAGATCAGCGCCCCGGAATAGATCTCGTCCCCATAGAGGTAGCCGAACTCTACCCCGGCCGAGCGCAGGAGCGAGGCAATGTTCCGCAGCATCCTGTTGTAACGCTCCTTCGTGGCGGCCGCGGGGCGGGCCATGAAGGCGGAGATGTTGACCAGGCGGTTGACCTGGCGCCCCAGTCCGATCATGCCGGCCAGGAAGGAGCCCTCGACCTTCTCCTGGGCGGCGTTCATGGCCGTGATATAGGGAATCATCTGATACATCAGGCCGGTGTAAAGGACAGTTTCCCCGCCCTGCGGGATACCCAAACCCTTGGCCCACACGGTCGCGCTTTTGGCAGACATGGGTATGACAGATTTGCGTATCCGCAAATTGTCCGCCAGAATTCCAATGGTATCACCGATCGGTAATGGCATATCCTGATTCTCCTTAAAGTCTGAAGACTTTCTTATTCATGTAATATCTCAGCAATCTGACATTTTCCGCGATGTGCACCTCGGACGGACAGTTGGCTTCACACATCTTGCACAAAAGGCAGGAATAGATGGTTTCCTTGTTTGCCAGCACCCTGTCTTTAAAACCCAGCAAAACATACCGGAACAGCTTGCGGGGGAGGAGTTCTATGCCCATGGGGCAGACCACGCTGCATACCCCGCAGTTCATGCAAGCTGCCGCGTTGAACTGATCCGACTGACTGACCTCTTCCATAAAATCCGGATTGACCTGCGCCATTAGCTCCCCTC
>PKYJ01000097.1 GCA_003132605.1 Peptococcaceae bacterium
CACACTGTTAACAACTCCCTTCAGAATGATTTAGTGAGCCAGGGGACGGTTCCTTGACCTGAAAAGTGCCACAAACCCCCGGCTTCAGTTGTGGGGATACCAGGCGCAACACCAACAAAAAACCACTCCACCATCGGCCCCGTTTCAACGGAACACAATGACCTTCGTGGTCAATTTCCTTTACTATATTAATTTTAGGTTTAACTCCTTAGGTTGAAATTCTTACAAGACACAAACTTGATATATGGGCAAACACTCCTTTCCTGGGAATGTCCCCTCTGTCTTGTCAAGAAATTGTATTTTTAATGGTGCGGCTGAGAGGATTTGAACCTCCACGAGCGTTAAGCTCACTAGAGCCTGAGTCTAGCGCGTCTGCCNNCTATATAAAATATCATTTATCCGGAGGGCTGTCAAGGCTCAGATTGCCTGAGAGATCGGCTCAAGAAAAATTAGAGGCGTTATCTATTAAGGATAAATTACGTCAATGTCACCACTAATTGGTTTAATATTTTTAGCTTTTTTGTACATCTTATAAACAGACCTTTCTTTCATCATGGAGGTGAAACACCTTGAAAAGAACCTTGAAACAGCGTCTGGTCGTGCTGTTTTCTCTCGTTCTTTTAGTCAGTTGAACGTTAACGCCGGCAGCATTTGCTTCATCGCTGCAAAATGCCGTACCGTTACCGGAAACAGAACAGCAGGCGGAGTACGCCTGGCTGGAAGATACAGCAAATTGCCGCTCGGGCGCCTCATTCACGGTGGAAGTCACCGCCTACTGCGCCTGTCCACTCTGCTGCGGCAAGAGCGACGGGATCACCTTCAGCGGCAGACACGCCCGGGCAAACCACACCATAGCCGTAGATCCGGCAGTGATCCCACTCGGATCGGCAGTCTACCTGGAAGGCTTGGGCACCTTCACCGCCGAGGATGTGGGCGGCGCCATCAGGGGTCGCAAGGTTGACCTGTTCATGAACGAACATCATCAAGCCTTGCAGTTTGGGGTTAAAAACATCAAAGCCCATCTGTTAAATCAAGTTATCTAAATAGCGGCTGGTGGTGAGTGGTTGATCAAAGGCTTTTCAAACAGCCAATCACAAATATCAGGCTTCGTTGAGCAAAATTTTCCAGACTTTTAGAGGCTTCTCGCTTTGGGGAGCCTCTTTTAGTTTTCGCGCATCTGGAGAAATGCCCGTCCGGCGACTTTGATGGTCTGGTCAAGATCCTCCCGGGTATGGGCCAGGGAAACGAACAGAGCCTCAAACTGGGACGGCGCCAGATAGATTCCCTCATTTAACATTAGATTGAAATACCGGGCAAACTGCTCCTGATTGGATTTCAGGGCGCTATCGAGGTCAGTCACGCTCTCGCTGCAGAAGAACAGGGACATCAGCGACCCGACGCGATTGAGAGTGGTGTCGATTCCCGCCTCCCGGGCCGCTTTCGCCAGGCCTTGTCCCAGGTGCTCGCCCCGTTCCTCCAGTTGCTGGTAGATACCCGGTTGCTTGAGCAGATTCAGGGTAATGATGCCCGCCTCCATGGCCACCGGGTTGCCGGACAGGGTGCCGGCCTGGTAGACAGGCCCATCGGGAGCCACCAATTTCATGATCTCTGTCCTGCCACCATAGGCGCCTACCGGCAGGCCCCCGCCGATAATCTTCCCCAGGCAGGTCAGGTCCGGCGTGATGCCGTAATAACCCTGGGCGCCGCCAAAACCCAAGCGAAATCCGGTGATCACCTCATCGAAGATCAACAGGCAGCCGGCCTCGCGGGTCAGTTGCCGCAGACCATCCAGGAATCCCGGGCCTGGCAGCACCACTCCCATGTTGGCGGCGACCGGCTCGACGATCACCGCCGCTATCTCACTTCCCCACTGCTGCAGCGCTTCCCGGACCGAGTCCAGGTCATTATAGGGCAGCACTATGGTCAGGCTGCTAAGCCCTGGGGGAACTCCGGGACTCGACGGCACCCCCAAAGTGAGAGCCCCGGAGCCGGCCTGCACCAGGAAGGAGTCTGCATGTCCGTGGTAGCACCCGGCAAACTTGATGATCTTCTGCCGTCCGGTGAAGGCGCGGGCGAGCCTGGCGGCGCTCATGGTGGCCTCGGTGCCGGAATTGACAAACCGGATTTTTTCCACTGACGGCAGGGCGTCCGTGATCAATCCGGCCAACACCAGTTCCCGCTCGGTAGGAGCGCCAAAGCTGGTTCCGCCGGCGATCGCTCCGGCAAGGCCTGCAGTGACTGCCGGGTGCGCATGACCCAGGATCAGGGGCCCCCAGGAACATACGTAATCAATGTAGGCGTTGCCATCCACATCATAAACCCGGGCGCCCTGGCCTCTCTCAATAAACAGCGGGTTGCCTCCTACCGCCTGGAAGGCCCGCACCGGACTGTTCACGCCGCCGGGCAGCAGCCGGCAGGCCTGCTCGTACATCTCTCTCGAACGATTGCGATTGGTCATGTCAAACCTCCAGAATATGGCCGTGGGACATTGCTCCGCCCGCAAGCAGGCACCCGACCACCAACCACTAATTTGGCTGATCCAACGCTCCGGTGAAAACCCCGTTCAATTCTTGTTCGGGGAAGTTGACGGCGATCTTGAATGTCCTCAGGGCGGGCAGGCTGATGATATCATCGATGCCGGTCCGTTGCCGGATCTCTTGGATCAGGCGGAACAACTGCTCCTCCGAGGCGGCGATCAGGGTGAACCAGAGGTTGTAGTCGTGCTCCCGGAGGTAGTTATGGGTAACACCGGTATAGGCATTGATGATGGCAGCCACTGCCTCCACCCGGTCCGGGGGCACCCGGCCGGCGCAGAGGGTGCTGGCATAGCCCAGGCTTCTCAGGTCAAAGACTGCTCCCAGTCTTCTGATGATCCCTTTGGCGCAGAGCCAGCGGATCGCCTTCAGAACTCTGCCCTGGGTAACTCCCAGTTCCTCGGCCAGGGCCTTGTAGGGCTCTGGTACCAGCGGCAGGCCTGACTGCAGGCGGATGATCACCTGTTCGGCAAGGGGGCGGATCTTGTCTTCCTGCTCATCCTTATAGAGGCAGAGCGGGTCCTCCCCCATGAAATTGCCTCCTGTTTCTGCATAAGAGCGCGCCCGGCAGCCGCCACAGAGGCCGCGATAGGCGCAGATGCCGCAGTAACCCTCGTACTGCTCAGTCCGGAGCTTCAGAAATACCTCGTTGTGCTTCCAGATCTCGTCGAAAGCCTGCTGCCGGACGTTGCCGATCTTTAAATCCATGTAGGGGCAGGGATAAACATCGCCCTGGGGCCCGATGATACAGTAGGAGATTCCCGCCAGGCAGCCCCGCTGGAAACGGGAAGGCAACCGCCGTTGCCGGGCCACCCTGACGAACTGGGGGGCGCAGGTGGGCTTGATTTCGATCGGCAGCCGGGTCTGGCGCTCAAGCAGGCGGACTAGCAGGTCTTCCGACAGTCTCGGTTCGATCGTCTCTTCACGTCCCCTGCCTCGCCCGGTGGGAACGAAGAAAAAGACGTGGTGCCCCCGGGCGCCGATCCCGACTGCCAGGTCGTTCAAGGCCTCGATCTCCTGGTAGTTCCAGGGGAATACCGTGGTATGCAACTGAAAGGGCAGACCTGCCGCCCGGCAGTTGGCGGCGCCGTCCAGGGCCGCCTGCCAGGAGCCGGCCATTCCCCGGAAATGGTCGTGTTTTTCATGGTCTATGCTGTCCAGGCTGATCCCCATCACGGCAGCGCCGGCTTCCTTCAGCCTGGTTACAGTCTCCGGGGTCAGCAGCGTCCCGTTGGTACCGCAGACCGGCCGGAGCCCCAGGGACCTGGCGTAGGCGATCAGTTCAAAAATATCCGGCCGCAGCAGCGGCTCACCGCCGCTGAAGACGATGACCCGGAACCCGGCCCGCTTTACCTCCTGCAGGAGCTGGCGGCCTTCTTCAAAGCCGAGTTCTCCGGGGGCCATCTCCCCAGCGTTGCGGTAGCAGTGACTGCACTTGAGATTGCAGGCATTGGTAGTATTCCACGAGACCAGCATCTCGTCACCCTTTCCGTAACCAGCAGGCCGCATCCTTGGCATGATAGGTGATAATCAGGTCGGCACCGGCTCTCTTTATTCCTGTAAGTATCTCCAGGACGATCTGCCTCTCATCCACCCATCCCTGAGCCGCCGCAGCCTTGACCATGGAGTACTCACCGCTGACGTTGTAGGCGGCCACCGGGCACAGCACCGCGTCGCGGACCTCCCGGACCAGGTCGAGGTAGGCCAGGGCCGGCTTCACCATGACCATGTCCGCCCCCTCTTCCAGGTCGGTCAGCACCTCCTGGAGCGCCTCCCGCCGGTTGGCCGGATTCATCTGGTGGGTACGGCGGTCTCCAAAGGAAGGCACCGATCCTGCAGCATCCCGAAAGGGCCCGTAAAACGCCGAGGCGAACTTGGCCGCATAGGAGAGGATGGCTACCTCGGAAAATCCGTTACAGTCCAGCTTGTCCCTGATCGCTCGCACCCTGCCGTCCATCATGTCCGAGGGAGCGACAATATCGGCGCCGGCCCTTGCATGGGAGAGCGCCGTCTGAGCCAAGAGCGGCAGGGTGGCATCGTTGTCGATCCGTCCATCCCTAACCACGCCGCAATGCCCGTTGCTCGTGTACTCGCACAGGCAGACGTCGGTGATCACCACCAGATCGGGAAAACGAGCCTTCAGCAGGCGCACCGCCTGTTGGACGATACCCTGATCATCATAAGCCGAACTGGCGGCCTCGTCTTTGGTCTCGGGCACACCGAACAGCAAAACCGCCAGAATCCCCTGACGGTAGGCAGCATCGACCTCTTCGACCAGCAAATCGAAAGACAGGCGGTAGACACCCGGCATGGAGTCGACCGCGACCCTCCCAGCGGCCCCTTCCTGCACAAATATTGGATAGACCAGGTTCTGGACCGTCAATCTGGTCTCCTGGAGCATATCCCGCAGGGGCTTGCTCCCTCGCAGGCGCCGCAAACGCGTTTCTGGAAACATCGCATCCACCCCTTCTCGATGTTCGATGTTCGATTATCTGTAACTACCAGGGCAGTTCATCATAAAGTTTTGTCGTCAAAGGATGCCTCGAATCTCAGCTTTTATAGCTTCCAGCAGGCCGTCAATGGTGTATTCCTCTGCCACCAGGTCTACCCGGACCCCTAGTGCTGCGGCAGTGGCTGCGGTCACCGGCCCGATGCAGGCCACCCTGCTCCGGGCCAGCAGGCCTGCCAGTTCTTCTTCCTCTAAAAGACCCTTAAAATTCCTGATTGCCGAGGAACTGGTGAAAGTGAGGTAGTCCACCTGCCCTTGCGCCAGGGCCTCCTGCAACAAATTTTTGTATTTAACGCCTCCCGGCGCCGTCTGGTAGGACGGCGCCACGTCCACCCGAATCCCGCCGGCCCGCAGACCATCCGGCAAGACATTCCTGGCCTCCGCAGCCCTGGGCAGCAGCACCCTGCTCCCAGGGACGATCATACCCAGCAATCCGTCCAGGAGCGTTTCCGCCCTGTACTCCTCCGGCGTGAAGGCGACATTCAGACCATACCCGGCCAGTGCCTTCCTGGTTCCTGGACCGATGGCCGCCAGCCTGCCGTGAATGGCGCGGATGTCGATGCCGCGCTCCTGCAGCCTTTTCATAAAGAAGGCAACCCCGTTGGCGCTGGTGAAGATCACCCACTGATAGCTGTCAAGGTTGCCCAGGGCGAGATCCAAAGGCGCCGGGTCCTGGGGCGGAAGCAGCTCCAGCACCGGCAGGCACAGGGGTTCACCGCCCAGGACGATGATCCTCCGGGCCAGTTCGTGAGCCTGATGGATCGCCCTGGTGACCAGGATGCGCTTCCCGAACAGCGGCAGCTTCTCCCGCCAGCGCAACTGCTGCCGCAGTTCCACCACTCTTCCCACGATCAGCACCGCGGGGGAGCCGATCCCGGCCACCCGGGCCTGCTCCTGCAGGTTGTCCAGGGTGCCCGTCACCGTCTGCTGCCCGGCCCTGGTCCCCCAGCGGATCAGTGCGGCCGGGGTATCGGGACTCCATCCCTGCGCCAGCAGGTCGCCCCTGATCGCCTCCAGGTTTTCATAGCCCATCATAAAGACGGCTGTTCCCCCGTCTCCATGGAGGCCGGCCAGAACGCCGTCATCCCGCCCCTTGCGCCGGTGTCCGGTGACAATGGTGAGAGACGAGGAATAATCGCGGTGTGTCACCGGTATGCCCGCATAGGCAGGCACGGATACGGCGGCAGTGACTCCCGGCACCACCTCGTAGTCGATGCCTGAAGCCGCCAGGTGCGCCGCCTCCTCACCGCCGCGGCCAAACACGAAGGGGTCGCCGCCCTTCAGCCGGCAGACAGTCTTCCCCTGCAGCGCCCGGTCTGCCAGCACCCGGTTGATCTGTTCCTGGGTCAGCGTGTGGTGGTCCGTTTCCTTGCCCACGTAAACAAACTCGGCATCATCCCGGCAAAAAGTGAGCAGGTATTCGCAGACCAGGCGGTCGTAAACCACCACATCGGCCTGCTCAAGGCACCACCGCCCCTTCAGGGTCAGCAGGGAGGGGTCGCCGGGGCCGGCGCCGACCAGGTACACGGTACCCTTTTTATTGTCCACCGGTCAAAATCTCCCTCGCGCCCTGGTCCAGCAGCCTGTTCGCCAGGTCGATCCCGGCCTGGAAAACAGCGCGTTGTTTGCCTTCCTCGCCGTCGCCCTGCAAATGGGCTTCTACCTGGCCGCTCAGCCATCTCCGGCCGTCTATCTGGATGACGATTCCCTGAAGCCTGAGCACATCCTCGGTGACCAGGGCCAGCGCTCCCACCGGCACCTGGCACCCGCCGCCCAGACCCGCCAGGAATGCCCGTTCGGCGGTGACGGCGAGGCGTGCCGGGCGGTTCTCCAGGGCCTCACTGCACAACCGCCTCATCAAGTCGTCGTCCTCCCGGATCTCCACGGCCAGCGCCCCCTGGCCGGGTGCCGGAAGAGATATCTGCGGCGAGATCGGAAAGTATTCGTCGTTCTTCCATCCCAGGCGCTCCAGGCCGGCAGCCGCCAGAATCAGGGCGTCGACCAGCCCCCGTTCCAGTTTGCGCAGCCGGGTATCCAGATTGCCCCTGATATCAGCGATCTCCAATGCCGGGTACAACCGGCGGATCTGCGCCGCCCGGCGCAGACTGCTCGTCCCGATGATCGCCCCGGGGCGCAGATCATCCAGACCCTGTTTTTCCCTGGTGACCAGGGCATCGAGGGGATTGGCGCGCTCGGGCACTGCACCCACCGTCAGTCCTGCAGGCAGGTCTTGCAGTCCCCTTCTTACCGGGTCAATGACAGCAACTTCATGCAGGTCGAGGTCGGTTGGCAGGTCCTTCATGCTATGCACGGCCAGGTCTATCGCTCCGCTGCCGAGAGCAGTCTCGAGTTCCCTGGTGAACAGGCCCTTCTCGCCGATCTGCGGCAGCTTCGGCAGGGGCGTTTCGGAATGAAGATCGCCCCTGGTCAAGACAATCTGTTCTTCAATCTCCAGATCAGGAAACTTGTCCCTAATTTTCTGAATCACCCAGGCGGTCTGGCGGCGCGCCAGCAGGCTCCTCCTGGTGCCCACTCGCAGCGGCCTCATCGGCCCGTCTCCCTGGCGGCTCTCGCCCAGCTCATTTCATCCTCGGCCTCCTGGCACCGGTCGCCCAAAGCTATTTCCGGAGATAGATCGAAAAGCTTCTCCAGCACCATGCTGTACAGGTGTCCCTCATGCCCACCGGCATACTCCTTCAGGCGCACGATCGGAATGTGCAGAAACTTGTTCAACAGGGAGCTGGCCAGGCTGCGGATCAGCTTCTCCTTTTTGGGGTCCAGTTTTCCCAGGCGCTGCAAATAGACATTCAGCTCCTCATCCCGGAGCTGTTCCGCCCTCTGCTGCAGCGCTTTGATGGTGGGGATGACGGACAGGCTGCTCAGCCACTTCAAGAACTCTTCCACTGCCTCCTTGATGATCGCCTCGGCCCCCTGGGCGGCTTTTCTGCGCTCGTCCATCTGTCCCAGCACGACCTGCTCCAGGTCGTCGATGTCGTAGAGGA
>PKYJ01000053.1 GCA_003132605.1 Peptococcaceae bacterium
AATAGGTTCTCAAAATTGCCTTTGGCAATTTTCCCCCATTTTCATAATTTAATTCCACATCACGGAAACAAATCCTTTTTGCCGGGGTTCTGGGCATCCGTTCAACTCCAGGTTCGATGCCCGAACATCGAGATTGGCTACCGGGAAAGGCGCAGGCCAATTGTCCTGGCAATCTGAACAGCCAGGAGCAGCACGCCGACACCGCCGAACAGCGGGTAGATCAGGCGCACCAGGGAAGAGAACTGGAAGCGGGCGAGGACCAGGGACAGGGCGAGGACAAGGACGAGGGCGGGATGATAGGCCAGGCGCCCCCGAAGCCTGGTAGCCACTCCGTAGCAACTCACCACCGCGCTGCTGAGGATGGCCGCCCACAGCACGGTAAAGTATGACCACTGCAGGCTGGGGTGCGCCAACCCGGCCACCACCAGCATCGGCACTTCCCAGGCCGCCACCTGGCTCCGAAAGGGAAGCAGGATCTGAAAGATCAGCAGCGCAAAGACCCCCAATCCCAGCCCCCCCAGCAGATTGCCCGCCAGGCACTCCCTGGCCGTCGCCCGCTCGCTCAGGGGCACCAGCACAACCATCGCCTCCAGCATGTTGAAACCTGCATAGAACAGGGTCGCCCCGATCCAGTGGGGAAAGATCGGTACTACCGGGCTCGTTCCGGCCTGAGGCATCAGACCGCCCATGCCCCGGGTCAGAAAGAAAACCGCCAGGCAGACCAGGAACTTCAACGGCACCAGGATGACGTTGAAGGAGACCAGGGATTCCAGGCCGCCCCAGAGCACCGCCAAAACCACCACGCCGGTGAGGATGCCGCCACAGCCCGGGGGTAGGCCAAGGTGCCCGGAGAACAGGGCATTGGCTGCAGACAGCATGATAAAGACGGAGCAGAACAGATACAGGCTGATCAGCACATCGACGCAAAACGCCCCGACGCCCCCCACCAGGAAATGCAGATAATCGGCATAGGATGCCAGGCGCCGGCGGTTGCAATACTCACCCAACCACACTCCCCAGAGAGCGAACAACAGGCCGGAGCAGATGACCCCATACCTGCCGGCAACTCCGTAGCCTAGAAAAAACTGGCTCAGTTCCTGGCCGGAGGCGAAACCGGCGCCGACTATCGCCCCGATAAAGGTTGCCGCAATTTTCCAGGTCAAACCCCTCTCCCCGCGGGCCACATCCATCACTCCCCATCCCCTTAAAAACTATGCGGAAACAGGGATTTATTGCAGGGGTTCATTATTTTTTTTTAAGGCAGGGGGGGCTGAATACCGGTGAAACCACTCGAATTCCCCTTCTGCAGCATAGAAGTGCCAGTTTTTACGTCATTGTAAGACCGCCATGCTCGATATGGCTCTCCGAGGTTCTGCATACCCACAGGCTAGGGACCAGGTTCGACTCTTAGTTGGTAATATATGTTACCTTAGTAGTGTTACCTAATGTATAAAAACAGTAGTTTTGCCATAATACTTTAGAGTAGTTATCCAGGGGAGCCCGGCACTCAATGAACAGCAATCTGCGTTTTGAATATTTATGGCTTGAGACATGAAAAAAGTGGATAGTCATCAATTGCATTGTGTGCCGCCACCTTGATTGCGGGCGTTGCGCCGTACCTTCCGGGCACGGTGGACGATAGGAGGGATTGCCGGTGAGCACTGATCAGGCCGCCTTCAAGGCAGATGATCGGAGACACACACCCTTCGGGGGAATGTCCCCGATTATCGATGAACCACAGGACCTCCGGGTCAGCGTGCATGACAGTGATGCCGCCCAGCAGATCGCCTCTTTCCTGGAGCGCCTGTTGCGGGATCTCGATCCGGGGCGGAGCCGGCCGCTGGTGCTGGTCGCTATCGGCACCGACCGTCTCACCGGGGACAGCTTGGGGCCGCTGGTGGGCAGCCGCACCCGGGAGTTGGCGCCGGGGCTGCCGATCTACGGCACCCTGGAGGGGCCGGTGCATGCCGTCAACCTGGCCGCTACCATCAAGGAGATCAACCAGGCATACCGGGAGCCGCTGGTAGTGGCGGTGGACGCCTGTCTCGGCCAGGCCCGGAACGTGGGCACCGTCTCTATCGGCCGCGGGTCGCTGCACCCGGGCACCGGGGTCCACAAGGACCTTCCCCCGGTAGGCGAGGTCTTTATCTCGGGGGTGGTCAATGTCGGCGGCTTCCTGGAGTTCCTGGTGTTGCAGAACACCCGTCTCTGCCTGGTGATGCAACTCGCCGACTGCATCGCCCGCGCCCTGGTGCCAGCCTGCACCGTCTGGCTGCAGCGATGCGCTGCTGCTGCCGCATCCGACGCCTGCGCCCCGGAGCAGCAGGCACAAGCCTCTCAGGCATGAAACTCCTGGGACAGCACCCGGCGCCAAAAATAAAACAGCCACGGCGGCTGTTTTTGTGTTACCGTACCCCGGCGCCCCCTGGCCCCGACCGGCTGGTTGCCCTGTTAAGATTATGCCGACCCACCCTCGGTGGGTACCCCGCGGGCGCGGTTAGACGCCAGGGCGTCTATGACCTCCTGGTCGGTGGTCTGGCGGAAATCCTGGTAGAACTGACCCACGGCATAAAAATCTTCGGGTACAAGCAGGCAGATGACCTCGTCGGCATCCGAGCCGATCCGGGCGAGGGAATCCCTGGGAGCGACCGGCACCGCCAGCACCAGCCGGTCCGGTTTTTGCCGGCGCAGAGAGCGCAGGGCCGCCTGAACAGTGTAGCCGGTGGCAATGCCGTCATCCACCAGGATCACGGTGCGCCCCAGGTAGTCCGGAACAGCGCCCGGTCCGCACCCGGCGCAGGCGCCTCGATAGACGCTCAAGCGCCTCCCGATCTCCTGCAGGCAGCCAGGGAACTGCAGGAGATCGGGAGGCGCTT
>PKYJ01000055.1 GCA_003132605.1 Peptococcaceae bacterium
GGCTTCGGGGCCGATAACTGGCAGGATCAGCACGACTACCGCATGAACAGGATCTCGGATGGCTGGGAACAGACCGTGGAGATCACCAGGGAGGGGCAGTTCAGCTTCTGCTTCAAAGACAGCGCCTGCAACTGGGACAACAACAACATGCTCAACTGGAGCTACCAGATCAGGCGATAATTTGAGAAGTGAGAGGCGAGAGGCCTCGCACCTCCCACTTCTCAATTACCAGGGATAAGCCCCTTTTTCCGGAGTCAGTGCAGGGACTTTTTGTAGTCGTCCGGTCCGTCGAACCCCAGGAGCTTCCGGATCTCCTCCTGCTGGCTCTTGTCGATCAACTCGTCGACGGACATGGTGTACCCGGCCACCTTTTCGGAGATAAACATTCTGGCGCCCGTTCTCAAGGCGAGGGCGATGGCGTCGCTCGGTCGGGAGTCGACGATGACCTCGCCGGAAGTGGTCTGCAGGTACATTTCTGCAAAATAAGTGCCGTCTTTGATATCATTGATAACCACGCTGCGCACGGATACGCCCAGATGCTCGCACAGGGATTTGATCAGGTCGTGCGTCATGGGGCGCGGGACCATGACTCCTTGCAGCGCCATGGCGATTGCCTGTGCCTCAAACGGTCCCACCCAGATCGGAAGGACGCGCTGCTTGGATTCATCTACCAGCAATACTACGGGGCTAAGGGACAGGTCGAAGGCCAACTCTTTCACCAGCACCGGAATCATGAAATCCCTCCTCTAGGGTTCACGTAAGTGGGGCATTTAAAGATTATCTCATCCAAATGCTCTAGCAGAGAGGATGATCAAAACAGCGATACTGCACGGCTTCGGCAATGTGCAGGGGCTGGATCTGGCCGGAACCAGCCAGGTCTGCGATCGTCCGGGCTACTTTGAGAACACGGTCAAGTGCCCTCATGCTCAGGTTCAGCCCTTGGAATATCTTGTATAACAGGCCCTGGGCCTCTTTCTCCAGTTTGCAGAAGTTTTTGATCTGCCGGCCATTCATCTTTGCATTATAAATAATCCCCGTGTTCTGAAAACGTGCCTGTTCTATTGTATGAGCCCTGATCACCCTTTTTCTGATCTCCACCGAAGATTCGCCGCGATTGTCTTTGACCAGTTCGCTCAGTTCCAGGCGAGGCACTTCCACCTGCAAGTCGATGCGGTCGAGCATGGGTCCGGAGATACGGTTGCGGTAACGCTGGGCCTGGTAGGGAGTGCAGGTGCATGCTTTCTTGGGGTCGCCCAGATAGCCGCATGGACAGGGATTCATACTGCCCACGAAGATGAAGTTGGCCGGATAGGTAAACGCCCCCGCAGCCCTGGCTACGGTGACCACGTTCTCCTCCATCGGTTGCCTCAGGGCCTCCAGCACCTCCCGGTTGAATTCCGGCAGTTCGTCCAGAAATAGGACGCCGTGGGAGGCGAAGCTGATCTCCCCGGGATGCGCCAGTCTGCCTCCACCGACGATACTGGCCGCTGATGCCGTGTGGTGGGGCGCCCGGAACGGCCTGGCAGTGATCACGGTGCTCTCTTTGGAGAGCAGCCCGGCCACGCTGTAGATCTTGGTGGCCTCGAGGCATTCCTCCCAGGTCATCGGCGGCAGGATGGAAAGCAGCCGGCGGGCCAGCATCGTCTTGCCCGTTCCCGGCGGCCCTACAAGGAGAATGTTATGGCCGCCTGCCGCCGCTATTTCTAATGCCCGCTTGACCTGCTCCTGGCCGCTGACCTCTGCGAAATCGGGTCCCGGCTCCCCCTCGCTGCCGCTCAAGGCTCTCTGCTTGGCCTCGTCGCAACTCAAGCCTGCGGCGATCTCACTCTCGCCCTGCAAGAAAGAGATCACTTCCACCAGGTGGTTGCAGCCTCGGGCCTGGATGCCCGGTACCAGCGAGGCCTCCGCCAGGTTGCCGAAGGGCACGATGAAGGAAGCGCCTGGGCGCTCGCCGGAGATGTCGCCGGCCATCAGGATGATCCCCGGAATAGCGCAGACCGTGCCGTCAAGGGACAATTCCCCTACTATGATGTGGCAGGCAGCCTGTTCCGGAGGTACTTGCCCGGTGGCCGCCAGAATCCCGACGGCGATCGGCAGGTCGAACAGGGAGCCCTCTTTTCTTAGATCAGCAGGAGCGAGGTTGACGGTGATCCGCTTCAGGGGAAACTCCAGGCCGGCATTCCTGATGGCGCCGCGCACCCGCTCGGTGGATTCCCTGACCGCGGGGTCGGGCAGGCCGACGATGTTGAACGACGGCAACCCAGGGGAAACATCCACCTCCACCCTGACGAAGTGCGTCTTCATTCCCAGGCAGCAACAGCAGTTCACGATGCCGAGCACTGGCGGTTACCTCTCTAAAGGCATTCTCCTATATCTATTCGTTGCTGCATTAATGTTTCCTGCATGTATGGGGGTCCAAAGCTGTTATGCCGGTGGATGATCTGCAGCCAGAAAAGAAGCAGGCTCCGAAAGAAGAGAGCGGCATCCTGAAGCCGGGGGCGTCCTTTCTCAAGGTTTCGTGCAGTTGAAATGCATTAGAATTTGATTTTTAATCTGATTTTAATCGTAACTGCTCAAGTACCACTATAAAGCTTTTGTCAGCGCCATTAGGAGATGAAGCTCTGTCATAGTTGGCTAGCTGATTCCGGTGAGCGACCTTCTCCATTAGGGAGCGAGCGGAATCAGCTAGCCAACCCGGCCACCTTCGGGCTAAGATACCTTGTTTTTAAATTCTTGGCAGGCGAGTAGTTTCTCATCCAAATAACGTTCAAAGCATCCAACAAATTGACCGACGACGTCCCGTACTTTGCTCATGGCCATGCTATGCTAGGCCTGAGCTTTCTAGCAGGCAGTTTTCTAGTTATGGCGAATGTTCAAGATATTATGATTCCGTCAAAGGAGTGGAACTATAGTGTTCCTCAAAATGATGCTGGTCCCGTCTGCGTCCTGCCCCGCCCGGTGCCGCTACTGTTTCGGGCCGCGAGGCAAGGGTGCGGTGATGGACGAGAGTATACTGGATGCGACTCTTGGTTGGATAGATGATTTGAAGAGCACGGTGGACAAGCTGGATATTATCTTCCACGGCGGAGAGCCGCTCACTGCCGGCATCGATTTCTATCGCCAGTCACTGCCTCGCCTGCGGCAGACGATCAAGGCAAAAAGCCCGAGGCTGAACATGCAGAGCAACCTGTGGCTGCTGACAGACGAGTTCTGTCAAATGTTTGCGGAATACAGCGTGTCGCTGGGCACCAGCCTGGACGGGCCGGAAGAAATTACAGATAACCAGCGCGGCCGGGGCTATTTCCGTCGCACCATGGCCGGCATCGAGCTTGCCCGCAGGTATGGCCTGCGTGTCGGCTGCATCTGCACCTTCACCCGCCAGTCCGTCTCTCATGCAGACGAGATAATTGACTTCTTTATCCATGAAGGCCTCGACTTTTCCATTCACGCAGCAGTCCCTCCGCTGGTTGACTCCGGTTTCGATCAAGAGTCTGGCGTCTCTTTCAATCAAGCAACCCAGGAAACAGCAACAGATCGCTGGTCTCTCTCACCGGAGGCCTACGGAACCCTGCTGGTGCATCTGCTGGACTCCTACCTCACAAATCTCCAAAGGATCCGCATCAGCACCCTCGATCAGCTCAGCCGCAGCATCTCCTCCGGGGAGGGAGGCATCTGCACTTACCGCGACTGTCTGGGATGTTACCTGGCCATCGCTCCGGACGGAAGCATCTATCCCTGCCAGCGGTTTACCGGATTGAACTCATTCCGCCTCGGCCATGTGCAGGAACGGCCCGGTCCGGAGCAGCTTAAACAGGCTCCGGTATGGCAGATGTTCCGGGAGCGGGAGGAGCGCCTCCGGGAGGAATGTGGCGACTGCCCCCGCTTCAACATCTGTAAGGGAGGCTGCCCCTATAATGCCTTGGCAGTCGGAGGCGGATCGTTTAACAGCCTCAAAGATCCCTACTGCCCCTCCTACCGGAGAATCTTCTCCCACATCACCGAACGCGCTCTTGAAGAGGTTTTTTCCGAGGAGAATATGGAGGCGGTGGTGACCCAGCCGGATGACATCTCCCTTCTGCGCAAGGGTGCCCTCCTGACCATCATGCGGGGACGTTCCCATCCCCGCCAGGCCGTGCGGCGGGCAAGGTAGATCCTGTTCGCCTCCTGTGGGCGATCAGGACTGCATCCAAACCTAGCAAAGCTGGCTTGCCACCTCCGTTTAATTTCCGGTTTTCCTGAAATTAAAAAAATAAAATTAAAAGTAGAGAAGGATTATTTGGCAATTCGTAAAATCTACTTTATAATACACTGTGAAATGGGAGAGGTTAGGCTTGAAGGATCGTTTTTACTGGGCGGCTCTCCATGCAGCCTCGAAACTGGGGCCCCGGAGCCTGATGCACCTGTACCGCTATTTCCGAACCGGCGCAGCGGCCCTGCAGGCCAGCGCAGCAGACCTGCAGCAGGTGCCTCAATTGTCGCCCCGGGCAATCGAGAGAGTCTTGTTTTTTCAGAAATACGCCAATCCTGAAAAAACCTTTTCCGACCTGGCGGCGTGCGAGATCAGGCTGGTGATGCTGGGGGACCCGGATTACCCCAGGGGGCTGGCAGAGATAGCCGACCCACCGGTCATGCTGTACCTGAAGGGGTTGCTGCCTCCCCCGGAGTTGCCCCTGATCGCCGTCGTGGGGGCACGGCAGGCCAGTCCGTACGGACTGGCTATGGCCAAAGAGTTGGCGCAGGGTCTGGCAGAGAATGGCTGGGGAGTGGTCAGCGGGATGGCCCGGGGAGTGGATGCCGCCGCTCACTCCGGCGCCCTGGCTGCCAGAGGATATACCCTGGCAGTATTAGGGTGCGGCCTCAATGTCTGCTACCCCCGGGAGAACGAGCGGCTACGGGATCGCCTCCAGGCATCGGGGGGCCTGACCAGCGAATTGCCACCAGACGCCGGACCCGCAGCTAAAAACTTTCCGATCCGGAACCGGATCATCAGCGGTTGCTCTTTGGGGACGCTGGTGGTCGAAGCGGGGAGCAAGAGCGGCGCCCTGATCACAGCTTATCTGGCTTTGGAGCAGGGGCGGGATGTTTTCGCCGTACCCGGACCGGCAACCAGCGACCGCAGCCGGGGGACCAACTCCCTGATCAAACAGGGGGCAAAGCTGGTGGAGACCATAGACGATGTGCTGGTTGAATTTTCTTATCTGCAGCCGGACCGGCGGGAGAAGCGGAGCAGTCTCCCGCCGCAAGTCCCCGCCAGGGAATTGTCCGGGGAGGAAGATGTCATCTTTCAGCAATTGAGCCTGGAGCCATCGCATATCGACCAGTTGGTCGAGCGCACCGGCCTGACCGTTTCGGTCGTCGGCGCCCTGCTGACCATGCTGGAGATCAAGGGGCTGGCCAGGCGGCTTCCCGGTCATTATTTCATCAGCACCGGGCCTGTTCCCCGTGACTTGTGATAAAAAAATTTGCAAAGGTGATCTGACATGTCAAAGATCCTGGTAATTGTAGAGTCTCCCGCCAAGGCGCGGGCAATCAGCAAGATGCTCGGGCGGAAATATGTGGTCAAGGCATCCATGGGGCACGTACGCGACCTCCCCAGGAGCCAGTTCGGCATTGATGTGGAACAGGGGTTCAGCCCCAAGTACATCACGATCAGGGGCAAGGGCAATGTGATCAAAGACTTGCGTGATGCAGCCCGTAAGACAGACAGGGTGCTGCTCGGGCCTGACCCGGACCGGGAGGGGGAGGCGATCGCCTGGCACCTGCAGCAGATTCTCAACTTGCCCGATGATGCTCCCTGCCGGATCGAATTTCACGAGATCACCAAGCCTGCTCTGGAGCAGGCTGTCAAGCAGCCGCACCCGATCAACCGGGACCGGGTGAATTCGCAGCAGGCTAGGCGGGTGTTGGACCGGGTGGTCGGGTACAAGCTCAGCCCTCTCCTCTGGCATAAGGTCAGGCGCGGCTTGAGCGCCGGCCGGGTGCAGTCAGTGGCGGTCCGGCTGATCTGCGACCGGGAGCAGGAGATCAGGGAGTTTCAACCCAGGGAGTATTGGATCATCACGGCACACCTGGAATCTGGCCACAAACCCTTTGAGGCCAAACTGTTATACAGAGGAAAAGAGAGGATCGACTTGGAGGACGAGTCGGCTGTCAGGAACGTATTGAACGGCCTTCAGGGCGCATCCTATCTGATTGTAAAAATTATAAGCCGCCAGAGAAAGCGCAGGCCCCAGGCGCCGTTTACCACCAGCACGCTGCAGCAAGAAGCTGGCAGGGTGCTCAATTTTCCGGTGCGCAAGACCATGCAGATCGCCCAGCAGTTGTATGAAGGTCTGGACACGGGGAAGGAGGGCACTGTCGGCCTGATCACTTACATGCGCACGGATTCCCCACAGATCTCGGAGCAGGCCCGGCAAGCGGCCCGGTCTTTCATCGATGAAACTTACGGATCGGATTATGTTCCCATTGTGCCTCCCATTTACAAAAGCACTGGCAGGGCGCAGGAAGCGCATGAGGCGATCAGGCCTACGGTGGCGGAGCGTTCGCCGGACAAGGTAAAGCCCTTCCTGAGCAGAGACCAGCACCGCCTGTACAAGTTGATCTGGGAGCGTTTTATCGCCTCCCAGATGAGCCCGGCGGTCATGGATGCGACCACGGTGGACATCCAGGCGGGCGAGTACCTGTTCCGGGCCAGCGGTTCCGTAGTCCGGTTTCCGGGCTTCCTAAAGGTTTATAAGGAAAAGGAGGCGACGGAAACAGTGCTGCCGGAGCTGCATGAGGGTGAACTGCTCACCCTGGTGGATCTCGATCCCGCACAGCACTTCACGCAGCCGCCGCCCCGGTACACGGAGGCCGCTCTGGTGAAAATGCTCGAGGAAAAAGGCATCGGACGTCCGAGTACATATGCGACCATCATTGAAACTATTCAGTCCAGGGGTTATGTGATAATGCAGGAAAAGAACCTGGCCCCCACGGAGCTGGGATTTATCGTCGATGACCTCTTGAAAGATTATTTTCCCCAGATTGTCGACGTCAAGTTTACCGCCAGCATGGAGGAGAAGCTTGACGAGGTGGAAGAGGGCGGCACGGCCTGGCAAAGCATCCTGGAGGAGTTTTACCAGCCTTTTGAAGAAAACCTCGAGCATGCTGAACAGGTAATCGAAAACATCTCCCGCACTTGGGGCACTTTTCCTCACTCTGCTCCTCGGCCAGGGAGATGTTTTCGATTACCTGT
>PKYJ01000018.1 GCA_003132605.1 Peptococcaceae bacterium
CCCCGCAAGCGGGCACCCGCTGGGCGCGGGCGGCACGCCGAACAGGCCGCAGGCGAAGAGGCCAACCATCAATTGGACGGATGCGGGAGTACTGGTCCTGATCGTCTTGGCCATTGTCGCCGCGGTGATCTTCGCAACGAGGCCGGTCGCCTCCGAGCTGCAGAAGCACCTGGGCCTTGACCTCGAGGGTGGGGTGCATCTGTTATACCAGGCGTCCCCGCTTACCCCCGACGCTCCGGTTACTCCCGATGCCATGAAAAGCTTGAGCAACAATTTTGAAAAGAGGGTTAACGCCATCGGCGTTGCCGAGCCGACGATCCAGCTCGAGTCCGGTAACCGCATCCTGGTGGAGCTGGCCGGGCTCAAAGACCCGGACCAGGCCAAGCAAATACTCGGCCCGACAGCGCACCTGGAGTTCAAGACCGAGGACGGCAAGGTGGTGTTGACCGGGGCGGACCTCAAGAATGCCCAGGCGGAGATGGATACGCAGACAAATGAACCGGAGGTCGCCCTCACCTTCAACTCCGATGGAGCTAAGAAATTTGCCCAGGTGACGGCGGCCAATGTCGGCAAGACGGTCAGCATCTACCTGGACGATAAACTACTCACCAATCCGGTGGTCCAGGAAGCGATCCCCAGCGGCAATGCCGTGATTAACGGTGGTTTCAAAACACTGCAGGATGCCCAGAACACCGCTCTACAACTGAATGCCGGGGCGCTGCCGGTGAAGGTGGCGCTGCTCGAAGAACGCTCGGTGGGGCCGACGCTCGGCCAGGATTCCCTGAGCCGCAGCCTGATGGCCGGTATCATCGGGCTCGGCCTGGTCCTCCTCTTCATGCTGCTCTATTACCGGGTTCCCGGGATCGTGGCCGACCTGTCGCTGATCGTCTACGGCCTGATCATGGCCGGGGTTTATATATTGTTCCACGTTACACTAACCCTGGAGGGCATCGCCGCCTTCATCATATCGGTCGGCATGGCGGTGGACGCCAACATCCTGATTTATGAGCGGCTGAAAGAGGAGTTGAGAGCGGGAAAGACCCTGCGCAGTTCCTTTGACGCCGGCTTCCGGCACGCCCTGCGGACGATCCTGGACTGCAACGTCAATACCCTGATTGGCGCTTGCGTGCTCTTGTATTTTGGTAGCGGAACGATCAAGGGCTTCGCGGTGACCCTGATTATCGGTGTGGCTCTAAGCCTGTTCACGGCGGTCACCTTCACCCGCCTGATCCTGCACCTCCTGGTGAGCTCAAAGCTGGTGTTGAGCCCGAAATGGTATGGCCTGAGGACAAAACCTGCCGCAACCCTGGCAAAGCCGGCGGTCTGAGGAGAGGAGAGAGAATGACTATGAACCTGATCAAGCTCAGAAAATACTGGTACATCCTGTCCCTGCTGGTGATTATCCCTGGACTGATCTCCCTCGGCGTCCGGCACATGAACTTCGGGATCGATTTTACGGGCGGCAGCATGCTGGAGGTCCAGTTCAGCCGTCCGGTGACCGATACGGCAATCCGGACGGTGCTGGCCGGTCAGAATCTATCCAGCGATAGCGAGATCCAGACGTCGAGCGGCAACACGGCGTTGATCCGCACCCGTGCCCTCACCGACACCGAGGATATCAATTTAAAAGATGCCTTGCAACAAAACCTTGGCGCCATACTGCCATTGCAGCGCGATGAAAAGGTGGAGCCGGTCATCAGCGGCGAGTTGATGCGGAGTGCCGGCCTGGCGGTGCTGCTCGCCTTCGTCCTGATGCTGATCTATATCGCCTTACGGTTCGAGTTCTGGTTCGGCCTGGCGGCCATCATCGCCATCTTCCATGACATTCTGGTGACGGTCGGCCTGGCGTCGATCCTCTGGCTGCAGATCGACAGCGCTTCGGTGGCAGCCATCCTGACGATTGCCGCCTATTCCGTCCACGATACCATCGTGATCTTCGACCGCATCCGGGAAAACGTCAAGCTTCGCAAGAAGGGCGAACCCCTGGACGAACTGATCCACCACAGCATCATGCAGACCCTGGGCCGTTCCATCAACACCGTCATGACCGTGATCTTCTGCCTGCTGGCCCTGATTCTGTTTGGCGGGATCACCATCCGTTCCTTCATGATCATGCTCTTGATAGGCGTAATCAGCGGGGCGTACTCCTCCATCTTCAACGCCAGCCCGCTGTGGTTCGATTTCAAGCGGCTGCGGGGTGAAGCGGAAGTGACCCGCTAACCGTCCTCGAGGTTCGATGTTCGAGATTCGAAGTAGATGCTGTGCTTTTAAATCTTCGTATAGTCTGAGCAGTTGCACAATGAGATCGATTATCAGTTAATTGCAAGGCCTTTCGTGGCGTGCTAGAATTTATGGCAAAAGTCAGGCCTGGGGTTGCCAGGCCAGGTCTGTCGCCTACAGCGCGGTGCGTGGGTTGAAACAGGACAACGGCTGTGTCCGTGGGACTTCTCCAAGCATAATTTGGTGAGGTCTCTTTTTATAAGGAGGGGCTTGGATTGTCAGACAACACTCTTCCGGTAACTGAGCAAAAAGCGGCGGCAGCGCGTCTTTCGGTAAGTTCCAACGCCCTGCTCGTCGTCCTCAAACTGGCGGTGGGGATCGCCATCGGATCGGTGAGCGTCCTGTCAGAGGCGGTTCACAGCGGTATCGACCTGCTGGCGGCGCTGCTGGCCTTATTCGCCGTCAAGAGGAGCGGCAAGCCGCCGGATGAAGATCACGAATATGGGCATGGCAAGATTGAAAATGTCTCCGGAGTGGTGGAGGCGGTCCTGATCTTTCTGGCCGCGGGCTGGATCGTGACAGAGGCGGCGCACAGGCTGGTGACCGGGGCTGCTGTGCAGACCCCGCTCTGGGGCCTGGTGGTGATGGGCCTATCCGGCCTGGTTAACCTTTTCATTTCCTCGAAGCTGATGAAAACCGCCAGGGCTACGGACTCCATCGCCCTGGAGGCGGATGCCTGGCATCTGAGAACCGACGTGTTCACCTCCTTCGGGGTGGCTGCAGGTATGCTCCTGATCTGGATTACCGGGCGGAGTATCATCGACCCCGTATTGGCCATCGGCGTCGCCCTGTTGATCATCAAGACCTCCTGCGACCTGACGGCCAAGGCCTTCTCCCCCCTGCTGGATGCCAGGCTTCCCCTGGATGAGGAGGCTGTGATCAGGCAGATCATTCTCGGCTATGGCCCCCAGTACATCGGCTTCCATGAACTGCGGACGAGAAAATCCGGCTCCGAACGCCATATCGACCTGCACCTGGTGGCGCCCAGGGACCAGAGCATCGCCAGGAGCCATGAACTCTGTGACCAGATAGAGCAGGCGGTCGGTAACCGCTACCCGGGCGCCCGGATCCTGATCCACGTCGAACCCTGCCGCGAGGGGGATGACTGCAGCCTCTGCACCGCCCGCTGCAAGGCGCGGCCGGATGACCACCGCTAACCGGGACAAATGAGCATCAGGGTCGCCACGCGCTTCCTTCTTGACAAGATGCGGCCTTAAAACATACGATATAGAAAACTTGGCTTGCGCCGAGCTTTGCGAAGGCGGAAGCCTTCGTTGCGCTTATGCTTGTTTCAACCAACAAGGAAGCCGTTAGTTTTTACCACAATACAAGGACAGACCAAAACAACTATAGTCGGACTTGCTGCTCATTAGGAGGTTGAAGCCGATGAGCCTCCAGCGGTTGTACAATTTGATAGAGGGCTATTCACCCGGTTATGACCAGAAATTGCTGGAGCGCGCCTACTATTTCGCCCAGGGGTCCCATATCGGCCAGTACCGCAACTCCGGCGAGGAGTTTATCAATCATCCGGTGGAGGTGGCCTGCATCCTGGCGGAGCTGGAACTCGACCTGACCACCATCATCGGCGGCCTGCTGCACGATGTGGTCGAGGACACCAGGGTGACCGTGGAGGAGATCGATGCCCAATTCGGGCAGGAGGTGGCCTTTCTGGTCTCCGGGGTGACCAAGCTGGGCCGGATTGAGTATAAGTCCAAGGAGGACCACCACGCCGAGAACCTGCGCAGGATGTTCCTGGCCATGGGCCAGGACGTGCGGGTTATCCTCATAAAACTGGCAGACCGGCTGCACAACATGCGCACCCTGAGTTACCAGCCGGCTCCTAAACAGCGCGAGATCGCCGATGAAACCCTGGAGATCTTCGCTCCCCTGGCGCACCGGTTGGGGATCTACAAGATCAAGTGGGAGCTGGAAGACCTGTCCCTCCGCTACCTGGAACCGGATCAGTACTACTCCCTGGTGGAGCGGATCGCCAAAAAGCGCCGGGAGCGGGAAGACTATATCAACCTCGTGATCTCCAAGCTGCGGGAAAAGCTGGATGAGGCCGAGATCAAGGCGGACATCTCGGGGCGGCCTAAAAATTTCTACAGCATCTATCAGAAGATGGTCAGCCAGGACAAGGACCTGGCGGAGATCTACGACCTGACCGCTGTCAGGGTGATCGTCGATTCGGTCAGGGACTGTTATGCCACCCTGGGGATCGTGCACACCATGTGGAAGCCGATCCCGGGGCGCTTCAAGGACTACATCGCCATGCCCAAGCAGAACATGTACCAGTCGCTGCACACCACCCTGGTCGGTCCTTCCGGGGAAGCCTTCGAGTTGCAGATCCGCACCTATGAGATGCACCGCACCGCCGAGTACGGTATCGCCGCTCACTGGCGGTACAAGGAGGGCGGGCGTTCCTCCAACTCCCAGTTCGACGAGAAGCTGGCCTGGCTGCGCCGGATCCTGGAGTGGCAGCATGAGACCAAGGACCCCAAGGAATTCATGGAGTCCCTGAAGATCGACCTCTTTTCCGACGTGGTGTTCGTGTTCACCCCCAAGGGTGACGTGATCGAGCTGTCCGCCGGCTCAGGGCCGATTGATTTTGCCTACCGCATCCACACCGAGGTCGGGCACCGCTGCATTGGGGCCAAGGTCAACGGCAAGATCGTGCCCCTGGATTACCAGTTGGTCAACGGGGACATCGTCGACATCATGACCTCGAAGCAGAGCAACGGCCCGAGCCGGGACTGGCTCTCCATCGCCAAGACCTCCCAGGCCAAGAACCGCATCCGCCAGTGGTTCAAGAAGGAGAAGCGTGACGAGAATATCCTGCGCGGCCGGGAGCTGCTGGAAAAGGAGGTCCGTCGCACCGGCGGTGAGCCGGCGGTATTTTTCAAGCCGGAAGTGATGGAGTTCTTGCCGCGGCGCCTGGGCTTCCAGGCCGAGAGCGACCTCTATGCGGGGATCGGCGACGGGGCGGTGACCGCCGGCCAGGTAGTCGGGAAGGCGCGGGATGAACTGTTCAAGAAAGAGGCCCCCGTGCCGGTCGCGGAGTCCAAGCTGCTGGTTCGCCTCCCGGATCAGCAGGGCGAGGTGGACTCCGGGGTCAGGGTCAAAGGCGAGAAAAACCTGGTGGTGCGCCTGGCCCACTGTTGCAATCCCTTGCCTGGAGACCAGATCATCGGTTATATTACTCGTGGTAGGGGTATTACCATACACCGTCCGGATTGTACCAACGTTGCCCACTATTATCAGGGCGAGCCCGAGCGGTTGATCGAGGTCGGTTGGGATGCGGATACTCCAACTACCTACAAGGTGGAACTCGAGGTCAGGGCGCTTGACCGCCCGCGCCTGACGATGGATATCCTGAACACCGTCTCCGATACCAGGACGGTGGTCAACGCCGTCAATTCCCGGGCTAAGAAGAACAAGATGGCGCTGGTAAACCTGAAGATCGAGATCCGGGACCTGGAACACCTGTACTCTGTCATGCGGAAAGTGGGTCAGATCAGCGACGTCCTGGACGTGCACCGGGTGTTACCGTAAGATGCGGGCGGTTGTTCAGAGAGTGAGCCAGGGTTGGGTAAGTATTAGGGAACGGACGGTGGCGGAGATCGGCCCGGGTCTGGTCGTGTTCCTGGGGGTCGGGGATGAGGATGGGGATGATGATGTCTCTTATGTGGCGGACAAGATCCTGGGCCTGAGGATCTTCCCGGATGATGGGGGAAAGTTCAATTATTCGGTACTGGATGTGCAGGGGGAGGTGCTGGTGGTCTCCCAGTTCACCCTCTATGGCGACTGCCGGAAGGGGAGGCGCCCCAGCTTCACCGCCGCCGCTCTTCCGGAGCGGGCTGTAGGACTGTATGAGGCCGTTGCCGGCCGCTTGGCGGAGAGCGGCTTGAAGGTTCTGACCGGAGAGTTCCGGGCGATGATGTCGGTGGGCATCGTCAACGACGGCCCGGTCACCATTCTGATCGACAGCAAGAAAGTATTCTGAAGCGGAGGCTTGGAGATGAACGTGAGATGCCTGGCAGTTGGCTCAATGCTGGCCAACTGTTATCTTGTCTGGTGTGATGAGACGAAAGAGGCCCTGGTCATCGACCCCGGCGGGGAAGGCGGGCGCATCCTGGCGGAGATCGCCAGGGAGCAGTTGCAGGTAAGGTATATCGTCAACACCCATGGGCATGTCGACCATATCGGCGCCAACGCCGAGGTCCGCAGCGCCACCGGCGCCAAGCTGATGATCCACGAGGAGGACGCCCCCATGCTGGGCAACCCGGACCTGAACCTCTCTGTGTACGTGGGGTCTGCGCTGCAGGGATTACAGCCGGATGTGCTGCTCCATGAAGGCGATTGTGTTGCCTGTGGGAAGCAGGTTCAGCTAAAGGTGTTGCACACGCCCGGCCATAGTCGGGGCGGCATCTGCCTCCAGGCGCAGGGAACGATCTTCACCGGAGACACCCTGTTCGCCGGTTCGATCGGGCGGACCGATTTCCCCGGCGGCTCCTACCAGGAACTGATCGAGTCCATCAAGAACAAGATCCTGGTGCTGGACGACGCCTGCCTGGTCTACCCGGGGCATGGCCCCGCCTCGACGGTCGGCTACGAGCGGGAGCACAACCCCTTCCTGGGGTAGTTATATGTCAAGATCCGAGGAGTGAATACCGTTGGTGAAGGCGCCCCGGGGAACCAGGGACCTGATGCCTGGCGAGATCGAGCAGTGGCAGTTCATTGAGAAAGCAGCCCGGGAGATCTGCGAGATCTACGGCTTCAGAGAGATCCGGACCCCGATCTTCGAGCACACCGAACTCTTTTTGAGAGGCATCGGCGACACCACCGATATCGTCCAGAAAGAGATGTACACATTCGATGACCGCGGCGGACGGAGTGTCACCTTACGCCCGGAGGCCACTGCTGCCGTGGTCAGGGCATATATCGAGCATCACCTCGACAGCCAGCCGCAGCCGGTGAAACTTTATTGCCTGGGGCCGATGTTCCGCTATGACCGCCCCCAGGCCGGGCGGTTTCGCCAGTTTCACCAGTTCGACTTTGAGACCCTGGGCAGCCACGACCCGGCCGTGGACGCCGAGATTATCGGTTGTACCTGGGACTTCTTAACCAGCCTGGGCCTGACTGGGCTGAACATGGAACTGAACAGTGTCGGCTGCCCCGATTGCCGGCCGTTTTATACCGAAGCGCTGCGCCAGCATTACCGTCCGCTCCAGGCTTCGCTCTGCGAAAACTGCCGGGTGCGCCTGGAGCAGAACCCTCTGCGCCTGTTGGACTGCAAGGTCCCCCAGTGCCATAAGCTGGCGGCTGGGGCGCCGGTGATCACCGATTTCCTGTGCCACGTTTGTGGCAGTCACTTTGAGAAGTTGCAGGAATACCTCAGGCTGCTCGACATTCCCTTTCACCTCAACCCGGAACTGGTTCGTGGGTTGGATTACTATACCCACACCGCCTTTGAGGTGACTCTTGAAGGCCTGGGGGCACAGAGCTCTCTGGCTGGGGGTGGGCGCTACAACAATCTGGTGGAATCCTGCGGCGGACCTGCTGTACCGGCCATCGGCGCCGCCATCGGCCTGGAGCGGGTCTTGCTGGCCTTGGAACAGCAGGGGATCGATCTGCCGCTTCCAGAAACCGGACTGATCTTCGTGGCCGCTGCAGATGCCCTGTCTGAGCCCCTGAACCGGGAGACTTTCTGTCTACTGATGGAACTCAGGCGCTCCGGTTATGCAGCCGAAAAGGACTATGCCGGCAGGAGCCTGAAGGCACAGATGAAGCAGGCCGGCAGACTCGGGGCGAGGTGGTGCGTCATTGTCGGACCGGATGAGCTGAAGGAGCATAAGGTGCTCTTGAGAGACATGTTGCTGGGCACGCAGATATCTGTACCACGCCAGGGCCTGCTGGACCTGCTGGCAGACATGCAAAACAGGGAGGCAGGGTAATTATGACAACTATGGCAGCAACCAGACGTACGCACGGATGCGGGGACTTGACCGCCGAGCACATTGGCCGGGACGTTGTCCTGATGGGCTGGGTGCAGCGGCGGCGTGACCACGGCGGGGTGATCTTTCTGGACCTGCGCGACCGGAGCGGCTTGGTGCAAACGGTGCTGAGCCCGGACCGCCAGCCGGAGGCCTTTAAGACGAGCCAGGCGGTGCGCCCCGAGTACGTAGTGGCCATGCATGGGCAGGTCAGCCGGCGCCCTGAAGGAACCGCCAACCCGAACATGCCGACCGGGGAGATCGAGGTGCTGGTAAGCGAGATCAGCATTCTGAACACAGCCAAAACCCCTCCCTTCTATCCCGGGGAAGCGACGGGAGTGGACGAGGCGGTTCGCCTGCGTTACCGCTACCTGGACCTGAGGCGCCCGGAGATGTGGAAGATCTTCACCTTCCGGCACCAGGCAGCCCTGGCCATCAGGGAGTTTTTCTCGTCGCGCGGCTTTCTCGAGATGGAGACCCCGATGCTGACTCGCAGCACCCCCGAGGGGGCCAGGGATTACCTGGTCCCAAGCAGGATCTATCCAGGGGATTTCTTTGCCCTGCCCCAATCGCCCCAGCTTTTCAAGCAGATCCTGATGGTGTCCGGTTTCGAGCGCTACTTCCAGTTTGCCAGGTGCTTCCGGGACGAGGACCTGAGGGCGGACCGGCAGCCGGAGTTCACCCAGCTCGATATCGAAATGTCCTTCATCAGCGAGGAAGAGATCATGGAGCTGATGGAAGAGATGCTGGGAGTCCTGTTCAGCCAGTTGCTGGGAAAGGACGTGCCCGGTTTCTTTCCCCGCCTGACTTACCGGGAGGCCATGGACAGTTATGGATGCGACAAGCCGGACCTGCGCCTGGGAATGAAGATCGTGGACGTCACGGATTTTGCGGGTCGCACCTCCTGCCAGGTCTTTTCCGGGGCAGTGCAG
>PKYJ01000138.1 GCA_003132605.1 Peptococcaceae bacterium
CTATCCTCCCCTCGGTATCATGTACATGTCATCGATGCTGAAGCAGGAGGGTCATCAAGTCAGTTTTATTGACGGGATTCTTGAAGATTATGGCGCACCTGCCTTTGCGCAACAATGCCGCCTCCTCGATCCCGATCTCATCGGCATCGGAGTTAATGCCTATCAGATGAAACACTGCAGGGAGTATGTGCAGCAGTTGCGCGTCGATAGCCTCAATTTCCCCGTCGTGATCGGCGGTCCCTTTGTCTCGTGTGTAGGGGCTGCTATTCTGGATTGTGTACCGGGATCAGATTCTGCCGTCGTTGGCGAGGGTGAGTATGCCATCCTTGATCTGATTCGCTACCTGGAAGGCAAGTGTACGATCGAGCAGGTCAGAAACCTTGTCTATAGACAGGGCGGCGAGATGAAGCAGAACCCGGTCGAACGCATCGCTGATATCGATGCCCTGCCCTTGCCAGACTATGACCTGGTCGATCGCTACCTTCAGGGTTACGTAGCTGCCTATCCATCCATCGCCAAACCGTCATTCGATATCATGTGCACCAGGGGCTGTCCCTTTAAATGCAAGTTCTGCTCTTCTCCCACGATCTGGCATAACAGGATGACATTCCGGAGCGTTGACTCGGTCATCGAAGAAGTGGCCATGCTGGTTCATCGTTATGGTGCCAGGGAGATCTTCTTTCAGGACGATACGCTCAATGCAAGGCGGGAATGGTTCATCGAGCTTTGCAACCGGCTGATCGCCTCCGGCCTGAATCAAGCCGCCTGTTTCAAGGCGCCGTTTCGCGTCAACGAGAGAATGGTCGATGCAGATCTCCTGCAGAAAGCTAAATCGGCGAATTTCTGGATGCTGTTTTACGGAGTGGAAAGCGGCAGCCAGACAATCCTGGACGGCATGCAGAAAGGGGTCACCGTCGCTGAAATTGAGAGAGCCTTCAGGCTCACTGCCGAAGCCGGCATTAAAAGCCTGGCCTCTTTTATTGTCGGTTATCCTGGAGACACAGTCACTACCATCAATGATTCCTATGCGTTGGTGACCAGAATCAGGCCTGATTTTGGCGGATTTAACGTTGCAGTGCCGTTCCCCGGAAGCAAGCTCTACGAGGAGGCAGTCGCCGGTGGCTTGCTCGATGAAGACAGCTGCGACATTACAAAGTACAACGCGCTTGACTGTAAAATCCGGACTAACGAGCTGTCCCATCAAGAGTTGGTCAATTACGCCGCAGCAGGAGTCAACCTGCTGTTAACGGTAGCCGCAAACAAGGGGGTCTGATTGCCCGGCCTGAGCAGCCGAAAGACAGATACCGGCATATCTCTGGCAGATGATGGAGGTAAACTCGTATAATGGCAAACAGGATGCAATCAGGCCTGATCTGGGTTGGTGCCTACAATTCCCCCACCGGATATGGCGACGAGGCCAGAGGCTTCATCGGCGCCCTCGAACGGGGCGGTTTCAACCTCAGAATCAGTCAGCTTTCATGCTCTGGAGACGTTTTTCTAACCGCTGAACAGCAGAAACATTTTATGGCTTTAGAAAGGGTTCCCGTCGATCCCCTGCATGCCCCGGTTGTGCATCACTATCCTCCCTACCAGCTCAGATGGGATATCTGGGGCCGGGTGAACATCAGCCGCACCATGTTCGAAACCGACCGCATCCCTGCGGTCTGGATAGAACATTTGCACCGGGTGAATGAGATCTGGGTGCCCTGTATCTTCAACCTGGAAACCTTCGCATGCTCCGGGGTTCCCCGAAACAAATTACGGGTGGTTCATGGCGGAGTGGACTCCAACATTTTTCATCCGGCAGCGCCCCCGCTAGATCTGGGAGAGAAAAAGGGTTTTACTTTTCTCTCATTCTTCATCTGGACCGATCATAAAGGCTGGGACCTGCTGCTTACAGCCTACTTCACCGAATTTAAGCCGGAAGAAGACGTGATGCTGCTGATCAAGACTGCCAAGATCCAGAACACTCCCGGCACTATCGAAGAACAGTATCAGGCTTTTCGCGACCGCTTTGCCGCGCGGCAGAAAGCTCTTCCGGAAGTCCGCATCTTGAATGAAATCATACCCGATTATTGGTTGCCCGGGCTCTACACCTACTGCGATGCTTTTGTCCTGCCCTCGCGCAATGAAGCCTGGGGGCGCCCATACATGGAGGCCATGGCATGCGGGTTGCCGGTGATCGGCACCGGGTGGGGCGGGAATCTGGAGTTCATGAACAATGAGAACAGCTACCTGATCGAAATCGAGGGTCTCGAAGACGTGCCCGACAATGCTGAAAACGCCATCTACAAGGGCCACAAATGGTCAAAACCAAGCGTGGATCACCTCCGCCAACTGATGCGCTACGTTTATGAGCATCGCCAGGAAGCCAGGGCGAGGGGAGCAAAAGCGAGGGCAGATATCAGCCAGCACTGGACCTGGGATCACGCAGCATGCGCAATTGCCAACGAGTTGGCAAAATTCAACGTACAAACTGCCCCGGCCATTATCGCTGACCGCCGGAAAAACCTGCCAGAGCAGGATACCCGGGCCGCTTCCTCAGCATGGCGGGAAAGCACCGCCTTGAGGGGTACCCGAAGAGTGCCCCCGCTAGGGAGCCTCCGCTGAACTATCTTTGCATCTTCCGCGCCCACCAGGGCGGGCACCCGCTCACTTCTTGCCCCGCCTCTCATATCATAATAGGTAGCCTTTGCCGCCATAGAGTGTTTCAGATTTTTATAGCTCAGCATGAGCATGACGCTATCTGACAATGCCACCTGGATAATGCAAGCAGGCTTTGCTGTCCAGATAACGGAGGGCCATGAGACATGGCTAGCGGAAAAAGGACAGATCTGGTGTGGGTGAGCGAGTATCATAACCCTACCGGTTACGGTGAAGAGTCGAGAGGGTTCATCAGCGTCCTCGACCGGGGTCTTTTTAATCTCAGAATAATGTCAAAGTTTTATGGCAGAGTGGAAGGCATCTTAACCCCCGAACAGGAGGCGCGGTTGGCATTCTTGGAAAGAACCCCGGTCGATGCAGCAAAAGCTATGGTCGTGCAGCACCGCGCCGCCTTCCAGTTCGATCAGGATATCCGGGGCCGGGTGAACATCGGCCGGACCATGTTCGAAACCGACCGCATTCCGGATGACTGGGTCCTGCAGTGCAGATGGATGGACGAGATCTGGGTGCCCTCCCGCTTCAATATAGAAACTTTCAACCGTTCCGGCGTTCCTCTTGATCAATTACGGGCGGTCCCGGGGGGAGTAGACGTTGACGCCTACCATCCTGCAGCGCCGGCACTGGAACTGGGGAATAGAAACGGCTATGTCTTCCTTTCAGTATTTGACTGGACTGATCGTAAAGGTTGGGATCTCTTGCTGACAGCCTACTATGATGAGTTCAAGCCATATGAAGACGCGATGCTGCTGATCAAGACCCACAGGTATTGCACCCCCGGTTCCATCAGTGGCGAGTTCAATCATTTTGTCAAGAACCGGATTATCCGAGAGCAGCACGGCTTTCCCAAGGTTCGCATCCTCGAATGCGATGTGCCCGGCGCCTTGATGCCCAGCCTTTATACCGCCTGCGACGCCTTTGTCCTGCCCTCGCGCGGAGAATCCTGGGGACGCCCCTATATGGAAGCCATGGCATGCGGGTTGCCGGTGATCGGCACCGGGTGGGGCGGGAATCTGGAGTTCATGAACAATGAGAACAGCTACCTGATCGAGATTGATGGCCTCGAAGACGTGCCTGGCAATGTCTTGCTCTACGCTGGCCATCAATGGGCCAGACCGAGCGTGGAGCACCTCCGTCACCTGATGCGCTACGTGTTTGAGCATCGCCAGGAGGCAAGGGCGAAAGGGCTGAGAGCGCGGGAGGACGTCTGCCAGAAGTGGACCTGGGAGCATGCAGCATCTGCAGTAATTCGAGAGCTGGCAAAGTACCGGCAGTGAGCCAGGGGACAGTTCCGCGCCTTCCCGCGCGGGATGCTGCAAGATCTTTAAGAAAATCATAGTTGCTACTCAGCCTGCCTAAGGAAGTTTAAAAACTTAGAACAGATGTCTAAAGGGGTGCGAACGTCCATGAGGAATCTCTACCTCGCCCAGCAGGAAGCCAACCAATGGTACGAACAGGTGTACCAGGATCCAGACACAGTACCGCGGGACGACAGCGATACCACAAGCACCGGCCGGCCAGGCCCGCAAACCGGACTGCTGAGCATCGTGATGCCGGTCTGGACCGGAGGCGAGATAACGAAACAGGCCTTGCAGGCAATCCTCGACCACACACATCGGCCGCTGGAGATCATTATCATCGACAACGGAAGTGATATGAAGGTCAGGGTGGCAATCGACGATTTCCTGCGGCTGCATCCCGCAATCGCCAGGGTGATCCATAACGAGACCAACAGAGGGTACCCCGCTGCCTGCAACCAGGGCCTGCAGGTATCACAGGGCAGATACCTGGTGGTGATGAACAACGACGTCCTGGTCACACCATACTGGGCGAGCCGGATGATGGCGGCATTCCCCCTCGATGCCGGCATTGGGGCCGTCGGCCCCCGCACCAATTATGTCTACAGCGCCCAACTGGTCCAGGACTGCGATTATAACGTGTCCACCCTGGGCGCGTGGGCTGAGGATTGGCACGCCGTACATGCCGGAACGCTCCGAACCACAACCAGGCTGATCAGTTTTCTGATGATGATCAGCCGGGAGATGCTCGACCGGATCGGGGGCTTCGACCCGGTATTCGGGCTGGGCAACTACGATGACGACGATTACTGCCTGAGGGCGCGGCTGGCCGGGTACCAACTGCTCATTGCAGACGACGTCTTCGTGCATCACTACGGCAGCGTGTCTTTCAACAAAAACCTCGCAGCCTTCTCAGGGCTGCTAGGAAAAAACCGGGAGGTATTTGCCGCCAAGTGGGGCATTGACTTGCAATGCCCCTCGGAGCAGGTCATCAGCCTGGACAGGGCCCAGAACAATCTGTACATCCCACTTCAGATGTCAGAAGCATTGAGTGGTTACAAAAATGAATAAATCTGACTTCAGAAAACTTGCGTCCGACATGCATCAGGCATTTGTTCCGACATCAGACATCCGGCATCCGACCTCTGTTCCTGACCGGCGTTCGGTACTGTTGATCTGTCACAGCCTGCCGCCGTATGAGTATTCGGGAACACCGCTGGTCACCCGGGATTACGCCCTGGGGTTGCAGGGCATGGGGTACCGGGTGGGAGTCATGATTCCCAATCTCACTCCGGCTGAATCTCCCGGACCGTTCAAGATCGAGGAACAGGAAGGCGTCAGGATATACCGGGTGATGGGTTTTAACCAGATCAGTCTCAACCTCGGCAGCGCCTTCCTGAAGGACATGACGCTGCTCCAACCCGTTAAAGAAGTGCTGCAAGAATTTAAACCGGATTTCGCTCATGTTGTGGATTATGTTTTTCTCCCTCCCCAGGTGTTGCAGGTCGCCTCGGACAGCGGAGCGATCGTCATGCGCCACGCCTTCCATGCTGAAGAGCTATGCCTGCGGGTTGAACCCTGCCTGGCCGAATTGAGCCAGCCCTGCACCGGGCCTACCAGTCCAGCGAAGTGCGCCCGGTGCATCACCCAGTACATCCAGAGGCCAGACCGCCCCGCCCCCTGGGACGAGGGAGCCTTAGAGGGAAACATTCAGGCCTGGCGCCAGTATATCCAGTTCCTCTATGATAGGGTGGTCGACGGGGTATTCTTCGCCAGCAGCGTGTTTCAGAGATTTTTCGCCCAGTTCCTCCGGGTTCCGGAGCATAAAATGTTCCTCGTCCCCCATGGCATCCGGCCGCCAAGGAGCATGCCCGCGCCGACGGAGGCCGACAAGCCTGTCACCTTCTGCTTTATCGGGTCAACTGTCATCCGCAAGGGCATCGAACTCCTCTCCTATGCATTCCGGAATATCGATCCCGATCTGGCGCAACTGCTCATCTATGGCTATTATTACGACCCCGCACTGGTACAGGAACTCACAAGTATCCCTTGCGTGAAACACCGGGGCGCCTTTGATGACATCGATGAAATAATGGCAGAAGTAGACGTGGGTCTTGTCCCCTCCTATTTCGAAGGTTATTCGCGTGTGCTGCGCGAGTTTTTATCCCGCGGACGTCCGGTGATAGCCACCAAATTCTTCGGATCGGAAATCATCGCAGACAGTAGCAACGGGTTCCTGATCGATATCGGCGATCAGGAGGCGCTTAGAGAGCGCGTAACAGCCCTGATTGCCGATCGGGCGCTGCTGTGCCGGCTGAAGCACGGCGCCGCTGCGACTGCGGTGCCCACTCTGGATGAAGAGATCCGGAGCATCCACGGCGTTTATCAACTCTTATGGGAAAGAAAGCGCGGAATAGACCGGATTATTCCTGAAGGAAATCCCGAGTCCTAAAGTATTCCAGGGCACTCTATTTCTAAGCAAATACAACTCTCAAAGATACATCAGGTTGTCTTTTGGACAAGCCTGGTCTCTCGCCCACTATACTGGTTTGCAATCCGGGAAAGCCCACGGATACAATCTAGGTACAGAGTTTTATATTGTCTAAAACTTTAGAAAGAGGTGAAGTTTTTGCAGAGAGCCGTATGGAAGATTGCCGTCCCCTTGTTGCTGTTCGGTCTTCTCGTGTTAGGCTTCTCCGTATCCGGCGCCTTCGCCGCAAGCCCATTGCTGGTGAGGTACCAGCCGACGCCCGTAGTCGTTCAAAACAATTCTTCATCCAGTTCAACAACCTCTACGACTACTCAGTCTAGCGGCACAACGACCACTCAGTCCGGTGGGACTACAACAACCGGTACAACCGGGCCTACGACTAAGACTCAGCCGTCGTCACCAGTCGTGGTAAATAATCCTGCCAGGCCGCTCCCGGTGAGCTACACTCCTACACCTGTAGTTGTCACTCCTACAACAACTACCGGGACCACGACTACTGGAACCACAGGGACTACCGGAACAACAACTGTTCAGCCGGAGCAACCTGCCCCCGCAGGTCTGACCGCCGATGAGGCAACCTTGTACGATCTGATCAACCAGGACCGGGCAGCGTACGGTGTCAACCCCGTCTCCATCAATATGACCGCCGTGCAGGCCGCCACGGCAAAGGCACAGGATATGATCACCAACAACTACTTCGGCCACGATTCGCCAACATACGGCATGCCCAGTCAGATGCTCACCGAATTCGGCGTCACCTACACGACTACCGGCGAGAACATAGCAGAGGTGGCGAATGTGGAGGTGGCAAACTCGGATTTCATGTCCGACACCGGCCACAAGGATAACATCCTGAACCCGGCTTTCACTCAAGTTGGCGTGGGTGTTCTCCCTTACAACGGCTACGAGGTGGTCGTGGAGGAGTTTATCGGCTAGAACAAACAGCTTGTCAAGGAGGGAGCCCCCTTTCCGGTTCCCTCCTTGACAAGCGCCGACCTTCGGCTGGCAGCAAAAACCTCCAGAGG
>PKYJ01000162.1 GCA_003132605.1 Peptococcaceae bacterium
GGGCTTCCTCAAAACCGGCGCTAACGCCTCCGGCACTCAATGCGACATAGAAGACGATCATAGCGAGCCTCATTAGGGCGATTGACCAAAGCCATTTTGCACATCCAACTACCAACTACCAAACTGCCAGCAGTGTGTCGCTCGCAGTATGGAGGGTATTAGCCGTCAGCAGCGGCGCCAGTTCCCGGTCCCTGATCACCCGGGGGATCTTGACCTGGCAGGCAGAGGCTCCCTTGGCAATCAGCGCTTTTTTCAGCTTTTCAAAGGTGCCCGGCCGTACCACCCGCAGAGCCAACTGTCCCAGTCGATCGATCTGACGGATGGAATGATAGAGCGGGCTGATATGGCACAGTGCATCCTCCAGTGGCGTTTCGCTGCATTCCATCCCATCCTGATCCGGATACCCGATCTCCACGTATAAGGTGTACCGGCACGGGAAGACCTCATAGTCCACCATGGCGGTCAAGTCCACCAGGTTAGCTCCGAACTGCAGCATCACTTCGGAGACGGCTTTGTACACCGCATCCTCCGCTTGCTTGTAGGATTTCGGGGTGGCGATCCGGGCAAACCGGTAATGCTGCCCGTACCCCGTACCCCGGTTGAGATGCAGGATCTGCTGCAGCAGGCCGCGGCTGACGGCTTTCTCAACGATGGTCACTGGAATACTCCTCCCCCCAGTCTAATTCCTAATTTCTTAGAAAAATTTTATTAAATAAGGGACTATATTAATCTACACTATTGACAGCGACTGTCAACAACTTTATGGTGTCAATTGTGGAGGGATGCTGATTGAAACCCCTGATCCTGGTTGTTGATGATGATGTCAAGATCACGACCATGCTGCGGCGCAGCCTGGATTACGCCGGCTACCGGGTGCGGGAGGCACACGATGGGTTGGAGGCCCTGGATGTCGCTGAGGCGATCAAGCCCGAACTGGTGATCCTGGACATTATGATGCCCGAACTCGACGGGATGGAAGTATGCCGCCGCCTGCGGAGCGGTGGAGATACCCTGATCATGCTGCTGACTGCCCGGGACGAGATCTCCGATAAGATCCGCGGCCTGGATAGCGGCGCCGACGACTACCTGGTGAAGCCCTTCGCCCTGGAGGAACTGCTGGCCCGGGTGCGAGCCCTGTTGCGGCGTAATGTGACCGAGACGGACAAGACCCTGGTCTTCGAGGATCTCAGCCTCGACCCGGCGCGCCGGGAGGTGCGGCGTGGTGACCGGCTGCTGGACATTACCAACAAGGAATACGAACTGTTGCACCTGTTTCTATCCAACGCCTTCCGGGTATTGACCCGCGAGGAGATCATGGAGCGGATCTGGGGCTACGATTACAGCGGGGAATCCAACGTGCTTGAGGTGTACATCGGCTACCTGCGCGGCAAGATGGAGAGCGGTGGTGAAAAGCGCTTGCTGCACACGGTGCGTGGGGTCGGTTACGTGCTTAAGGATTAGAGGTGACCGGATTTGTCTCTGAGAATGCGCCTGACCCTTTATTATACCGGCGTACTGGCCCTGTGCCTGTTCCTGTTTGTCTTTGGCCTGTACAGCCTGGCCAACCGCTACCTGGAACAGCAGACCGACCGCTTGCTGGTCAGTACTGGCCTGCATGTGAGCAGCGGTTTTCAGGTCATTGATGATCCGACTCACCTGCACATCATCCTGCCGAACGTCAACGTCTTTTCCGATCCCTGGGTCTATCTTCAGGTGATTGACGTTCAGGGTAATGTGGTGACCAAGTCCCTGAACCTCGAAGAGCAGACCTTGCCTCACGATAACCGGACTATCGATGCGGCCAAGGCAGGCAGTCCCTACTTCAGCAACTCAGAGACGGAAGGGGAGAGCCTCAGGATCTACAACTCCCCGATCATCGTTCAGGGGCAGTTGGCCGGTGTGCTCCAGGTGGGACGCTCCCAGCAGATGCAGCGCCTCCTCGTTGCTAGTATCGCGAGGCTCCTTGGCCTATTCAGCCTGATCATCCTGGTGCTGTCCGCCGGCCTGGGATTCGTCCTGGCGCGGGTTGCACTGGCGCCGGTGGAGCGTGTGACCAACGTGGCCGCCCACATCAGCGAGACCCAGGACCTGGGTAAGCGGGTGGAGCACCAGGGGCCGGCCGACGAGATCGGCCGGCTGACCTCTACCTTTAACAAGATGCTGGATCGTCTGGCCGCAGCCCGGGGCTACCTGGAGGAGGCCTACGCCACCCAGTTGCACTTCGTGGCCGATGTCAGCCACGAGTTGCGGACGCCCCTGACCACTATTCGGGGCAACCTGGAACTGTTGCAGCGCCTGGATACCGGCGGCGACCAGGAGCAGAAGGAGATCCTGGCGGACGCGGTCTCCGAGTCCGGGCGCATGGTGCGGCTGGTGCACAACCTGCTCGTTATCGCCCGGGCCGAGGCCGGGCGCCACATAGACAAGTGCCCGGTGCAACTGGGCCAGGTGGTCCAGGCCGAGGCCCGGCGGGCGCCGTTGTTGGGAGAGGCCAGGTTTGAGACTGAACACCTGGAACTGCTGGAGCAGGCAGTGGTCGCCGGCAGCGAGGACTACCTGAAGCAAATGCTGCTGATCCTGCTGGACAACGCTTTCAAGTTCACGCCACCCGACGGCCTGATCACCCTGACCGGGCTACACCAGGATGGCTGGTGGGGGATCGCGGTCGCCGACACAGGGACCGGGATCGCCCCCAAGGACCTGGAGCACATCTTCGACCGCTTCTACCAGGCCGGCAACCGGGCGAGCGGTGGCTCCGGCCTCGGGTTGGCTATTGCCCACTGGATCGCCACCGAGCATGGCGGCCGGATCGAGGTGGCCAGCGAGGTGGGGAAGGGCAGCCGCTTTACCTGCTGGCTCCCTGCCATTTGAGAAGTGAGAGGCGAGAGGTGAGAAGCAAGGGGAAGGCAACAAGGATCATCTCCTTGCTTCCTTCATTTTTTATCTTGCTTTAAGATTGTTTTCGGGTAATTAGGGACACACTTTTACTGAAAACAATCTGCGTTGAAGGGGGTGAAAAAATGAAACAGCGGAAGAAATGGCTGGTGATCGCCCTCGCTGCAGTGATCCTGGGGACCGTCGCCGCAGGCGCGGCAATGGCAGCCAATACCCAGAGTCCGGCTAATCCGGGACAGGTTCTCCTGAACAAACTGGCCGGCGCCCTGGGCATTGACAGGGCAAGGCTGGATACGGCTTTGAAAACAGCTGCCAACCAGACGGTAGACCAGGCACTGCAGGAAGGCCAGATTACCCAGCAGCAGGCTGACCAGATGCGCTTACGAATCAGCCAGGGGTTCCCGTTCTTTGGGATGAAAATGGGAGGCGGTAAAAATGGGGCTGGCGGTGGCTTCAAGACTACTTTAAAGCCTCTTGCCGATGTCCTGGGTATGGCTCCACAGGACGTGATATCAGCCCTGCGCAGCGGTAAGAAGGTCTCCGACCTGGCCGCATCCAAGGGGATGACGGTGGCCCAGGTCCAGGACAAGATGCTGGCTGCGGTCAAGGCCCGGCTGGATCAGGCGGTCAAGAGCGGTAAACTGCCCCAGACCCAGGCTAGCCAGGCCTACAGCAAGCTTCAGCAAAACATCACCTCCGGGAATTGGATCAATCGATTGCAAAATGGCTGCCAGGGATTGCAAGACCGGAACCGGAGCCAGCCGCAGCAGCAGGCGTCCTGAACAGCACCTCGCCAGGCGCCACATGAGAATAGTGAGATACGGGACGCGAGAAGTGCTCGCATCCCAAAAAGGCCGGGGCTGCATCCGCAGTAACCCGGTTTTTGATACCCAACTTGATGCAATAGACGGGAGATGAGCGCAGGCGGCTGAACAAACTATGCCGGAGCAGGCGCCAGGATGCGTGACGATTCATATACTATATCAGAATCGCCAGTTATTAAACATACGAGGTGGTGGCTTTAATGGCTTACGCTCGATTCATGCACGGTGCTCCGGGCACCTCCAACTTTGATGTCTATGCCGGCGGGAGACGTCTGTACTCAAATCTTAATTACGGAATGTACTCCGATTACCTTTATATTCCGGATGGTCTCAGTCAGATCGCCTTGTATCCGGCAGGAAGCCTGGTTAATCCGTTTGTCAACAGCAGCATCGCTCTAACCCCTGGGGGTTACTACACTTTTGCCCTCAGCGGCTATCCCGGGGGCGTAACCATGCTGCCCCTTCCAGAGCAACTGCCGGCCATAAGCCCCGGGCAGTCCTATTTCAGGTTTGTGAACCTATCGCCCAACGTCCCGAACGTGGATATTACCCTGCCTGACGGTACTGTACTCTTCAGTAATGTCGGGCATAACGCGCGCACCGGTTACATTGCCCTGAGCCCGGGCGCCTATTCACTGCAGGTGTCTCCGACCGGGACGAATCAGGTTATCATGACCATGCCCTCTCTTTCTCTGGCGCCCGGTACTACCTATACCATATCCCTGCTCGGACTGATGGGGAGTAGTTCCAACCCCATGCGGGCTGTTATTGCCCAGGATGGGACAGGAATCCCTATGGGGTGAAGACCTGAAATTAGAGTGAGGCGTGTGTGCCAGGAATTATGGACATATTCGTCCGGGTGTGGGTGTGCCAACGGTTGCACTGAAGCAGGAGCTGGGGAAGCAAAAGGGTCGTCCTTTTAATCCCCCCCCCTGCCTATCTTTTCTGGAAAATCAGAATGAACTCGTGCACCTTGTTGATCCGAAATACTGATGGATAACCAAGGGGGCGCAGGTTGTTGTATTCCTGGCGCCGGTCCCAGATAATGATGTCATCGAAAGTGAAGCCTATCTCCAGCATCTTTCCTGTAACATCCATGTGCAGGGGGTAAAAAACAGATTTCTTACGGATATCCATGACGACCACAATGCAGTATGCTCTCGCCTCCAACGCTACGTAAACCTTCTGAAAGATCGCCTGCAACCGGCCTAGAAAGTCATCATATCGCTCTATATTGCCGAGATCGTCCGGATCATTCCCGTAATTACGGATGGTTTTTCCATCTGCCGTGTGCTTCTGGCTCAAGATGTCCCAGTATGGGGGCGATGTGACACAGAAGCTGACAGATTCTGGCGCCAGGTACTGCAGAATGTTCGAGCTGCTGTCGTTGATCAGCCGCGGGTAGCATTCCGGGGCTCCCTGAATCCCTTCGAGCCTTTTTTTGGTTAATTCCAGATACTCTCCTGAAAGCTCAAACCCGACCGAGGGCATATCCTTGCTGTAGGCGGAGCATATCGTGCTCCCGCCGCCCATAAAGGGGTCAAGCACGATGCCCCTTCCCCGGTTGAATATCTCCAACAGTTTGTCCGTCGTTGCGCAGGGAAACATTGCCGGATGGCCATAGGCGCGCTCTTCGCTCGTCTTGACATCGTCCCAGATACTGATGGAGTAGCGCAGCCAGGTCTTGCCATCCAGTTTGGCAGGGGATTGCTGCTGGCATCGGTTATCGATGATGGCGCCCATGTGGTCACCTCCTAGACGGATTGGTCGGCAACAAGAAGAGGGCCGGATAACCCGTTGCTCATCAGGCTTGCCCGGCCTTATGCTAATAGGAGTGAACTACCCCCGCTTCCGCCCACCAATGCATCTCGCCTTTCCGATGGATTATTTAAAGACATTTTCGATGCAAGAGAACATTTCCCTGCTTTGCCATTAATTTATTCCTGCCTTCTAAAATGTTGATACGCTGTGAAGGGAGACCGGGGAGGATGCCGAATAATAGACTTATGCCTTTTGGAACAGAGACCTGATGCCGGGAGAGAGACTTGCCCGGCGCTAAAGAGAGGCAAGGGTGCGACCTCTGATATGAGAGGATGGCGAAAGTGAAGTCGAGAACGCCGGTAATCATCATCTTGCTTGTGCTGCTGCTGGCAGGCGGCGGCTGGTGGATCTGGCGCACCTATTACGCCGTAAAGACCGTGGTCATCCAGGCCACTGGCACCATCGAGGGCACCGACATCAACCTGAGCGCAAAGAACTCGGGCGCCATCGAGACTCTCACCGTCAATGAGGGAGACACGGTGAAGCAGGGCCAGGTGGTGGCCGTGCTCTCCCGAAACGACCTGGTCGCCCAGCGGGACCAGGACGCCCTTGCTGTGACCGAGGCGCAGGCCAAGCTGGATGACCTGGTCTCGGGGGCGAGGACGCAGGAGATCGCCCAGGCGCAGGCCAGCGTCAACATCGCCCAGACCAACTATAACAAGGCGGTGGACGACCTGTCCGAGAGACAGAAACTCTACCAGTCGGGCGCTATCTCCAAGGACATACTCGACCAGTACCAGGTGGCCGCCGATCTGGCCAAGAATCAGCTCGATTCCGCCCAGGCGGCGCTCAGCCTGCTGCAGGCCGGCAACCGGCCCGACGCCATCACCGCCGCCCGGGACGAGGTGGACCGCAACCAGGCGGTACTCCAGTCCGCTCAGGCCGTCCTGAACGACCTGAACGTCACCTCCCCGATCAACGGCACCGTGCTCACCAAGAACTACCAGCAGGGAGAGTTCGTCCAGATGGGAGCCCCGATCGTCACCCTGGTGAACCTGGACGACCTCTGGATCAGGGTCTACATCCCCACCGACCAGCTCCCGTCCATCAAGATCGGCCAGCCGGTGCGCTTCACGGTCAGTGGCCTGCAAAAGTTCTTCACCGGAACGGTGGAGGAGATCAACTCCCAGGGCGAGTTCACCCTCAAGACCATCCAGACCGAGGAAGAGCGGGCGAACGTCGTCTTCGGCGTCAAGATCAGGATCACCAACCAGGGCGGCGTCCTGAAGCCCGGGATGCCCGCCGACGTCACCTTCGACTGAGACAGCCGGGCGAATACCTTGCAGCAGACCGCCATATCGCCCGGGCACCCGTCTTGCGGGTGTGCGCCAGGAGAACGATGAAGGAATCGTGAGTCCGGTTGAATGGGGGAACTTGCTATTGCTGCCCAATTGGACCAGCAACTTTCTGACGGAGACTCAAGGAAGCAAAATGACTGCCCCCCTTGCTTCCGGGGAGAGCACCGCATGATCAGAATTGAAGAGATCACCAAAACCTTCGGAAACAATACCGCCTTAAACAGCGTCAACATTCACGTCAGGGAAAAGGAGATCTTCGGCCTGGTGGGGCCAGACGGCGCCGGCAAGACCACCCTGATCCGGATCGTCTGCGGCCTGATCAGACCCGATGCCGGCCAGGTCTACATCGGCGGCCGGCAGCTGACCGGCCAGACCTCGGAGCAAGTGGGCTACATGCCCCAGCGCTTCAGCCTCTACGGAGATCTCACCGTCCAGGAGAACATCGACTTCTTCGGCTCCATGTACCACCTCACCAGAAAAACCATCAAAGAACGCTCCGGCGAGGTGTTCGCCATCACCAAGCTCGCCCCCTTCGTGCACCGCTTTGCCGACAACCTGTCCGGAGGCATGAAGCAGAAGCTCGCCCTCACCTGCGCCCTGATCACCCGTCCCCGCATCCTGGTCCTGGACGAACCAACCTACGGAGTCGACCCCGAGTCCCGCAAGGACTTCTGGCTGATCCTCTACCGGTTGAACCAGGAAGGCCGGACGATCCTGATCTCCACCCCGTACATGGATGAAGCCGAACTCTGCAGCCAGGTCGCCTTCATGAACAGCGGCCGGGTGGCCGTGGTCGACTCCCCCCTCGCCCTGAAGCGCAGCTTCCCCTACCACGTCCTGGAAGTCAGCGCCGCCTCCAGAGAGATCGGCCTGTTCGACCACCTCTCCGGCGTCCTCGAAGCCTCCCTCTACGGAGAGAAGTACCACCTGCTGGCGACCGACATCGACACCGCCAGGCAGGCTATCAATGAGCGCCTGTCCGCCCGGAGCGTCGCCGTCACCTCCGTCAGAGAAGTCCCCCCTTCCATGGAGGATGTCTTCGTCTCCCTGGCCGAAAGAGACGCCCCGCTCACTCAAGTACCCGGCCCGGAGAGGAGGCAGGAGTATGGCGAGCAACGATGAAAGCATAAAGCAGACCAGAGCAGATACCCGGACCGGTGCGGACATGACGCCCTCAACCTCCCAGCCCGCAGTCGATACCCATGACCTGACCAGAACCTTCGGCGGCTTCATCGCCGTCGACCAAGTCACCATGCAGATCGACCCCGGCGAAGTGTGTGGTTTTCTCGGTCCGAACGGGGCGGGCAAGACCACCGTCATCCGGATGCTCTGCGGCATCCTGGAGCCCACCTCCGGCAGCGGAAAAGTGCTGGGCTACGACGTGGCTAGAGATAGCGAGCAGATCAAGAAACACCTCGGCTACATGTCCCAGAAGTTCAGCCTTTACAACGACCTCACCGTCCAGGAGAACCTGACCTTCTACGCCGGCATCTACGGACTGTCCCCCAGAGAACGATCCCGCCGCCTCCCCGAGATGATCGACATGGCCGGGCTGACCGGCCAGGAACAGGCCATCGTCGCTAATCTCAGCAGCGGCGGGAGGCAGCGCCTCGCCTTGGGGTGCGCCATCATCAGCCGTCCGTCCATCGTCTTTCTGGATGAGCCCACCAGCGGAGTCAGCCCCACCGGGCGCCAGACCTTCTTCAACATCATCCAGAACCTGGCCAACCAGGGGGTCACCGTCATCGTCGCCACCCATTTCATGGACGAGGCCGAGCGCTGCGGCCGGATCGCCTTCTTCTCCGGGGGTCAGTTGCTCGCCCTGGACACCCCCGGCCACCTGAAGGCCGCCTCCCTGGGAGGATTCCTGGTGGAGCTCGAACTCCCCGATGCCATGGCCCGGATCCCCGGCATCGAGAGCCAGCTCTACGTCAGGGAGTGCAGCCTGCACGGAGTGGTGCTGCACGTGATCCTGAAAGAAGAATCAGACCTGGCCGCCCTGCGGACATTCACCGGAGTGGAACCAAACCCGATCACCCCCAGCCTGGAGGATGTCTTCATCGCCCTGGCCAAAAAAAGCAGGATGGAAAGGAAGGAGCACGACGGATGAGCAGAATTCTGGCCATCATCAGGAAAGAGTTTATCCAGATGAGCAGGGACCGCTTGACTATAGGAATGATCTTAATGATGCCCATGGTGCAGTTGATCCTCTTCGGTTACGCCATTCAGACCGAGGTCAAGCACATCTCCACCGCCGTCTTCGACCAGTCCCTGACGGCGGAGAGCCGCGACCTGACCGATGCCTTCCGTGCCTCGGGCTACTTCAACATGAACTACGCCGCCACCAGTTTTGCCGAGGTGACCAGGCTGATCGACAGCGGCCGGGCCAAGGTCGGGATCATCTTTCCCCCGGACTTCGCCAAGGACCTGCGGCGCGGCGGACCGGCGGCGGTGCAGGTGATCGTGGACGCCAGCGACAACCTGGTAGCCAACCAGGCCATTGCCGCCGCCAACTCCATCGGTCAGGTCAAGTCCCAGCAGGTGCTCGTCCAGAAGTACGGCATCACCGTCGGCCAGCCCTATGACATCGAGGTGCGGCCCTGGTACAACCCGGACGGGATCAGCGCCTACTACATGATCCCCGCCCTCCTGGGAGCGATCGTGACCATGACGATGGTGCAATTGACCGCTATCGCCATTGTGCGGGAGAGGGAACGGGGGACACTGGAACAGTTGCTGGTGACTCCGGTCAAATCGCATGAATTGATGATTGGCAAGGTTGTGCCCAACATCGTCCTGGGCTATACTCAGATCACCATCGCCCTGCTGGTCGGGTCGCTGGTCTTTCACGTGCCGGTCCGGGGCAGCCTGCTGCAGCTCTACCTGTTGACGTTGTTTTTTGTCACCGCCTCGCTCGGCTTGGGCATCATGATCTCAAACATTGCCAGAAACCAGATGCAGGCGATGCAGATGTCTTTTTTTGTCTTCCTGCCCAGCATCATGATCTCAGGTTTCATGTTCCCACGCGACGCCATGCCGAAGATTATCTATTACATTGGAGCGGCCATTCCCCTGACCTATTACCTGCAGATCATCCGCGGCATCATGCTGAAGGGAATCGGCTTCTCCTACCTGGTCGGCCAGGTCAGTGTCCTGCTGGTCTTCTCAGTTGTCTTCCTGACCATTGCAATTCTCAATTTCAAGAAGAAGATCGCCTGATGAAGGAATTTATTATTTGATGTCGAAATAACCATCTAAGCTAAAAAAAAGAAATTTTTCCAAAGGTGACTTCCATGTTAAATTATTCACAGAGACGGATTGTCCGGGGTTTGCCGGTGCGGAAGATACTGGCGGCTCTTTCTGTTGTATTCTGGTTGAGTTTGGTTATCTGCGGCACTGTCTACGCCAGCGGTGTAAATGACATTAATGGCAACTGGGCAGCCACGGAGATCGAGAAAGCCCTCTCCACAGGTTATGTGAAGGGCTATCCCGATGGCAGCTTCAGGCCGAATGGCGGAGTGACCCGGGCCGAGTTAGTCGCCATGGTGGACAGCGCCTTTCAAGTGGCGGAGGCGCAGGGTAAAAACTCCTTCAAGGATGTAAGCAGTATAGACTGGTTTGCAAATGATGTCCAGTCCGCCCTGGCGTCCGGGTTTGTGAACGGCTACCCGGATGGAACTTTCCGGCCGCAGCAGGCGGTCAACCGCCAGGAGGCCGCCTGCATGATCGCCAAGTTGATGAACTTGAACGGAGCAGGAAACCTGAATTTTTCCGATGCCAGTCAGATTGACACCTGGGCCAAGCCCTCGGTAGCCGGACTGTTTGCCAAAGGGATCATGTCCGGCTACCCCGGCAACACTTTCAGTCCGAAGAAGGTGATCAGCCGTGCCGAAGCGGTGGTGATGATCAACAAGGCGCTGGTGATTCAGTCGTCCACACCGGCGAATACCCAATTGCAGGTTACAGAAGATATGGTCAATGTGCGCTCGGGACCCGGTACGAATAACCCCATAGTCGGGCAAGTGCATAAAGGGGACATCGTCCAGGCACAGGTTAAAAGCAGCGATAATTGGTACCAGATCGACTATCAGGGCGGGACAGGCTGGATCGCCGCCCAGTACGTTCAGGTCTACCAGGCGGCGTCGAACAACCCGATATCTCCGACGACGCCATCGACCCCGGTAAATCCGGGAACGGGACAGAGCGGTGTCAATCAGGCGACGCTCAATGTACAGGTCAAGCAGGATAGCACGGGAACCACGGTGGATATTACCGGAGCACAGGGCGCCTACCAGTATACGGAGGTCACCAACCCGCAGGGCCTGTTGGTGACCGTACCGGGAATCACTGCCGTTCAGAACCAATCGGAGATCGATGTCGGAGCGGGCGGACTGGACAAGATCATCACCAGTTTCCCGGTGGCGGCTCCTGGAACTGCACAGGTGGCGATCTCATTCATGGCGCTGCCTGTGCCCCTGACCTACCATGTAATTCAGGGCGGGACGGGAGAACTGCTGGTCACGCTGCCGCCGCAGATCTACCAGGTGCAGGCCACGCCCATCTCGGACTTCGTGGCGGTCACCCTCTCGGCAACGGCGCCGCTCAGCTTCACACCAGCCGGTTCTTCTACGCAACTCGCTTTTGACATTACCGGTTTTACTCTTAGCTCCTCGCTGCAGTCTTGGCAGCAGCAGGTCAACGCCATGGGGGTCACCAGCGTGCAGGTCAGCCAGTACCAGCCCAATGTGGTCAGGCTGGTGGCACAAGTCAATTCTGACGTATTCTTTACGTCAGACACCGGCACCGGGGGAACGCAGCTCAACCTGTGGTTGCAGGAACCGGCGGCCAAAAAGGAATTGTTGGCAACACCGCCCAGTGGCGCCTTTTACTATGGTTTTGATGTATCCCCGTATCCTGGTGATAATGCGATGCAGGCATGGTGGAACGGCTCGCCATTTTGTTATACCGGATTCTATCTCGGACCGACCACCTACCATCCGGATGCGAGTTACATGTATAAGAGGCAGACTCTGATCGGCCAGGGATGGGGGCTTTTGCCCGTCTATCTCGGCCGTCAGGACGACAGCGAGCACCTGGACACCCCGACCGGAATAGCAGATGCCGATGAAGCCGTAAATCTGTCAGTTTACGCGGGCTTTCCACAAAATACCATTAT
>PKYJ01000074.1 GCA_003132605.1 Peptococcaceae bacterium
TCGTCCATGCCATTGAACTGGGGCGCGCCGTTTACGCCAACATCAAGAAGTTCATCCTCTACCTTTTCTCCCACAACATGGGGGAGTTGATCCCATTCCTCTTTGTCACCGTTGCCGGGGTGCCCCTGGTGCCCCTGACTGCCCTGCAGGTCCTGGCCATCGACCTGTGCTCCGATGTCGCCCCCGCCCTGGCCCTGGGGACCGAAAACCCCGAACCGGGTCTGATGAACAGGCCACCGAGGCCAAGCACCGCCAGGCTCTTTGATTGGGATCTGGTCAAGCGATTTCTCTTTATTGGCGTGATCCAGGGGGCAGGCGCCACGGCCGGTTTTATGATCGTGCTGTTGCAGGGTGGTTGGCATTGGGGCGCCGTCCTGTCAAAGGCAGACCTCCTGTACCGGCACGCCATCACCATGACCCAAGCAGCGATCGTGGTCTCGCAAGTCTTTAACGGCTTTGCCGTGAGAACGGAAAAAGTCTCGGTATTTCGGGTCGGTTTGCTGTCAAACCGCTTCCTGATCGTCGGGGAAGCGATTGGGGTGGGGATTATGGCGTGCATCAGCTACGTTCCCGCCCTGCAGCGTCTGTTCGACACGGCGCCGCTCAGGCTCGCCGACTGGGAGCTGCTGACAGCCTTTGGCGCTGTCCTGTTTGTAGCCGAGGAACTGCGGAAATTCATAGCCCGACACCAGAATTTAAAGAAACATGATATTTCAGTTATAATGGAAGCAGAAAAGGCTTGAAGGAGGTTTATCAATGCATATTGTGGTTGTCGGTTGCGGAACGCTAGGATCACAGCTCGCCGAAACCCTGGCCCGCAAAGGGACTTCCATCGCCGTTATTGACCCCGACCCGACAGCTTTCCGGCGCCTGAGGCCGCGGTTTCCCGGCAAGAAAATCGAGGGCCTGGGATTCGACCGCGCCACCCTGATCGAAGCCGGGGTGATGCGGGCGGATGCCCTGGCAACGGTCACGAGCGATGATAATACCAACTTTCTGGTGGCTTCCCTGGCCCGGGAGGAGTTCGCCATCCCCAAGGTCGTGGCGCGGATCATCGATCCGATCCGGGCCGAGATTTACCAGCATCTCGGTGTTCCCGTCATCGCCCCTACCACCTGGGGCGCCATGCGCGTCAACGAACTGCTTGTCGAAGAGCGTATGGCCACCCTTTTAACTGCTGGGAACGGGGAGGTAAGGGTGGTCGAGTTTCAGGTGCCCCATCGCCTGGTGGGAAGAATGGTCAAGGATCTGCAGGCGCCGGGAGAGATCGGCGTCATCTGCCTGATCCGGCATGGTAAGGCCTTCATGCCGTTGATGGGGACCACCTTTGAAGAGAACGATCTGATTCAAGCAGTTGTGTCTGAACATTCCATGCCCAAGCTTGAAAGACTGATAGATTAGTGGTTGGTGGTTAGTGGTTAACGGTTGGAAAAAAAACAAAGCCAATAAAACTGTGGTTGGTGGCGTGCGGTCGGTAGTTTGAATCCAACGACCAACGACCAACTGCCAACGACCAAAATTGGAGGAATTGCTCATGTTTATCCTGATTGCCGGCGGCGGCAAGGTGGGGTTCAACCTGGCCTATACCTTGTCCCAGGAGGACAAGAAAGAGGTCACGGTGATTGATAAAAACAAGAACGCCCTGGAAAAGTTTAAAGAGCTTCCAACTGTAAAGACGGTTCATGGAGACGGTACTGACCCCCGCATCCTCGATTACGTAGGAATTACCCGGGCACATGCAGTGGTTGCCGTGACCGGAAGCGACGTCGACAATCTCGCCCTGTCCATGGTCGCCAAGAGGCAATTTGGCATCAAGCGGGTGATCGCCCGGATCAACAACGTCAAGAACCAGTGGCTCTACACGCGGGAGCGCGGGGTTGACTACGCCATTGCGGGAGCGCTCTTTATCGCCAGGGTTATCCATGAGGAGGTAAGCCTGAAAGATCTGATCACCCTGTTAAAAATCGGGGATGGGGATGTCTCGCTCGTGGAAGAGGAGGTGCTCCCGGTTTCCCGGGCAATCGGGAAAAATATCGCCAACCTGAATATTCCTGAAGGAATAGTTTTGACTGCCATTATCCGTGATGGCAAGATCGTGCTCCCCCGGGGCGAGACTGTCATCAGCGCAGGCGACAAGGTGCTGGCCTTGGCCGAATCGCAGAAAACTCACCTGCTGGAAGAGCTTTTAGGCGGATCTTGAGGAATGTGGACACGCCTCACGCCTCTTCAAGAAATGTCTCGATGGAATGTCCCCCAATGATGACTTTCGAAAGCGACCGGAACCAGCCGCAGCTCATCTGCAGTCTTCACCTCTACATCCGACAGGCTCCGGGGCGTTGAACCCGGGACCCCCTCGAACTGGATGCCCACTTTTCCTACGAACTGATCAACCTATCTGAGGATTGAACAGGCACGGTATTTGAACTCGAAGATAGCTATCGGCCAGCTTTTCGTGCCCACGAGCCGGACTAATATAAGACGTTTGTTTTAGCCGTCATCATTCAGGTGAAGTTTTTACTTTTTTTTAATGACCGGTCTGGTTTTTTTAACAGATTCTTTACTTGCGGGATTGCTAAAATAAAGTTGCTGAAACAACTGCCGGCAAATGATAAATACTATGCGCAGACTGAGCGGAGTGAAGGGAGATGTGGTCGTTGACGTTCGATCTGGTTCTGGGCGGAATCATCTCGGTCGGCTTGCTGGTTTACCTCGTCTACTGTCTGATCAAAGCGGAGGTTTTATAGATGAAAAGTACGGATTTGCTGCAACTGGGGTTTTTCATCATTCTGTTTGTTCTTCTGGCACGACCTACGGGCCGCTACATGGCAGCAGTCTACACCGGCAAGCGCACCTGGCTGGACCCGGTGCTAAACCCGCTGGAAAGGCTATTCTACAAGCTGTCCGGAGTCGACCCCAATCATGAGATGGGCTGGTGGGAATATGCCGCAACTGTCATGGTCTTCAACATTGCAGGCATAGTGCTGCTGTTCGTGATCCAACTGGTGCAGGGACACCTGCCCTTCAACCCCCAGCATTTCCCCTCAGTGAAGTGGGACCTCGCCCTCAACACGGCGGTCAGCTTCGTTACCAACACCAACTGGCAGAACTACGGCGGGGAGTCCACCATGAGCCATCTCACTCAGATGGCCGGCCTGACGGTGCAGAACTTCCTCTCAGCGGCTACCGGCATGGCGGTGTTGGTCGCCCTGATCCGCGGCCTGATCCGCCGCCAGGCCAGCTCCCTCGGCAACTTCTGGGTCGACCTGACCCGCAGCGTGCTCTGGATCCTGCTCCCCATATCCATCATCTTTGCATTGGTCTTCGCCTCCCAGGGCGTGATCCAGACCCTGCGCCCATACGTAACCGCTCAGACCCTGGAGGGAGCACGGCAGACCATTGCCGTGGGGCCGGTAGCCTCCCAGGAAGCGATCAAGATGCTGGGTTCCAACGGCGGCGGCTTCTTCAACGCCAACTCCGCCCACCCCTTCGAGAACCCCTCACCCCTGACCAATCTCCTGGCCATGTTGGCAATCATGCTGATTCCCGCCGGCCTGGTGATTACTTATGGGCACATGGTCGGCGACAGACGCCAGGGACATGCCATTTTTGGGGCGATGCTGATCATGTTCGTGATTTTCCTGGGCGTCAGTTATTGCAGCGAGGCGACAGGGAACCCGCTGATCAGCGCCCTCCACGTCAGCAGTCCGACGGCCATGGAGGGCAAGGAGGTGCGCTTCGGGATCACCGATTCCGCCCTCTTTGTCACCGCTACCACCGCTGTCGCCAACGGCGCCGTGAACGCCATGCACGACAGCCTCACTCCCCTGTCCGGATTCATCGCCATGCTCCAGATCAAGCTGGGTGAGATCGTCTTCGGGGGTGTCGGCTGCGGCCTGTACGGGATGCTGGTCTTCGTATTCTTAACCGTGTTCATCATCGGGCTGATGGTCGGGCGAACGCCCGAGTACCTGGGTAAAAAGATCGAGTCCATGGAGATCAAGATGGGGATCCTGGCGGTCCTGCTGCCCTCGGCCTGCATCCTGATCGGCGCCGCCATCGCCTGTGTGACTAGAGTGGGCACTTCTTCGGTCCTGAATCCCGGTCCCCACGGCCTGAGCGAGATTCTCTATGCCTTTGCCTCGGCGGCGGGCAACAATGGCAGCGCCTTCGCCGGACTGAACGGCAACACCCTCTTCTACAACCTCGGTCTGGCCTTCAACATGTTCGTCGGGCGTTACGGGGTGTTGATCCCGGTGCTGGCGATCGCCGGCAGCATGATGCAGAAGAAGACCATCCCCCCTGGCCCCGGCACCTTTCAGACTACCGGAGCCTTCTTCGCCGTGCTGCTGGCAGCGGTGGTGCTGATCGTGGGCGCCCTGACCTTCTTCCCGGCCCTGGCTCTCGGGCCGCTGGTCGAGCACCTGTTGATGTGGTCAGGAAAAGTTTTTTAGGAGGATAGAACAATGACCGAGCTTCATGACCTGGCATTAAAACAACAGCATAGAGGTGGATTCAGCGGCCGGATGCTGTGGCAGGCGATCCTCGCATCCTTCCCCAAGCTGAACCCCCCATATCTGTGGCATAACCCGGTGATGTTCGTGGTCGAGGTGGGGGCGGCCCTGATCACCTTCTTCATCATCCGCGATCTATCCATCGGTCATGTGGCCAGCCTGTGGCTGAACGTGCAGATCGCTGTCTGGCTGTGGATCACGGTGCTCTTCGCCAATTTCGCGGAGGCGGTCGCCGAGGGCCGCGGCAAGGCCCAGGCGGACGCCCTCAGGCGCACCCGCAGCGAGACCGTCGCCACCAAACTGATCGGCGAGAAGAAAGAGAAGGTGCCCGCCTCCTCCCTGCGCAAGGGGGACGTGGTGTACGTCGAGGCCGGCGAGTTTATCCCCGGTGACGGCGAGATCATCGAGGGGATCGCCTCGGTGGACGAGAGCGCCATCACCGGCGAATCCGCTCCGGTGATCCGGGAGTCCGGGGGTGACCGCAGCGCCGTCACCGGAGGCACCAAGGTGCTCTCCGACTGGATCAAGATGCGGATCACCGCCAATCCGGGCGAGACCTTCCTCGACCGGATGATCCAACTGGTGGAGGGGGCGAAGCGGCAGAAGACCCCGAACGAGGTCGCCCTGATCATCCTGCTGGTCGGACTCACCATCATCTTCCTGCTGGCGTGCGCCACGTTGGAGCCGTTCGCCATCTACTCGGGCAGCTTCGCCTCGATCCCGGTGCTGATCGCCCTCCTGGTCTGCCTGATCCCCACCACCATCGGTGGTTTGCTCAGCGCCATCGGTATCGCCGGCATGGACCGCATGCTGAAGCGGAACATGCTCGCCATGTCCGGGCGGGCGGTGGAGGCGGCGGGGGACGTGGATGTGCTGCTGCTCGACAAGACCGGCACGATCACCCTGGGCAACCGCATGGCCACCGAATTCGTTCCCGCTCCCGGGGTGCCGGCGGAGCGGCTGGCCGACGCCGCCCAGCTCTCCTCCCTGGCGGACGAGACCCCGGAGGGCCGCAGCATCGTGGTGCTGGCCAAAAAAAAGTACCAACTGCGCCAGCGCGACCTCACCGGTCTGAACGCCACCTTCGTGCCCTTTAGCGCCAACACCCGCATGAGTGGGGTGAATATGGAAGGCAGGGAGATCCGCAAGGGGGCGGTCGATGCCATCGAGGCCTTCCTGAAGGCGAAGGGCGGCGCCCTGCCGCCGGAGGTCAGGGCGGCCACCGTGGAGATCGCCAAACAGGGCAGCACGCCCCTGGTGGTGGCGGAAAACAGTCAGGCCATGGGAGTGGTCCACCTTAAAGACATCGTCAAGGGCGGCATCAAGGAGCGCTTTAACGACTTGCGCCGTATGGGCATCAAGACGATCATGATCACCGGTGACAACCCGATCACGGCGGCTGCCATTGCCGCCGAGTCCGGGGTGGACGACTTCCTGGCCGAGGCTACCCCGGAGGCCAAACTGAAACTGATCCGGGAGTACCAGGCCAAGGGGCACTTGGTGGCCATGACCGGGGACGGCACCAACGACGCCCCGGCCCTTGCCCAGGCGGACGTCGGCGTGGCCAT
>PKYJ01000093.1:0-3647 GCA_003132605.1 Peptococcaceae bacterium
GAAGGGATCGGCATCTGGCAATGGGCCAGCAACGACCAAGGCACCGAGCCCGACGTGGTGATGGCCTGTTGCGGAGACACACCCACTCTGGAGGTTCTGGCCGCTGTTTCCATCCTGCGCAAACATCTGCCGGACCTGAAAATTCGGGTGATCAATGTCGTCGATCTGATGAAACTGCAGCCCAGCACGGAGCACCCGCACGGGCTGAGCGACATTGATTACGACTCGCTCTTCACGAAAGACAAGCACATCATCTTTGGCTTTCATGGATACCCCTGGCTGGTCCACCGGCTGACCTACCGCCGGACGAACCGCAACCTGCATGTCCGGGGCTACGTGGAAGAGGGCACGATCACGACGGCCTTTGACATTAGGGTGCAGAACGAACTTGACCGGTTCCACCTGGTGCAAGACGTGGTCGATCGGCTGCCGCAGTTGGGCGCCAAGGGGGCCTATCTGAAGCAGATGGTTCAGGACAAGCTCGTCGAGCACAAACAATACATCAACAAGCANNGCTTTGAAGTCCCCCACCTCAATTGGTGGCGGGTTCAGATTATTAAATCAGAGGGAGTTCAATCTACTTCTGGGCAGCGAGAACGTTGTGTCCCGATTTTTCATCCTTAGGAGGTACACGTCATGAGTCAAATACCGCTGTATCCGCTGCGATTTGAACCAATTTACCAATACCGGCTCTGGGGCGGCCGGCGCCTGGCCGACCTGCTCACCGCGCCGCTGCCCGGTGACGGTCCCATCGGCGAGGCCTGGCTACTGAGCGACCGCGATGACCATCCCAGCCGCGTCGCCGATGGACCGCTCAAGGGATTGACTATCGGGCAATTGCTCAAGCAGTCTCCAGAGCAGTTGTTGGGAAAGCTGGCCCGGCGTTTCCAGCGGTTCCCCCTGCTGCTGAAGTTCCTCGACGCCCGCGAGATGCTCTCGGTCCAGGTGCATCCATCGGATCGGCAAACGGACTATCTACCGGCGGGCGAGCACGGCAAGACCGAGGCATGGGTCGTGCTGGAGGCGGGGCCCGCAAGCCGTATCTACGCTGGACTGAATCCAGGTACCACTGTAGACGATCTGCGACGGGCGCTCGCCAACCGGACGGTGGCGGACCATCTGGCCAGTTTCACGCCGAGGCCCGGCGACGGCGTCTTCCTGCAAGCCGGGACTGTGCACTCGCTGGGTGGCCTGGTGGTTTTCGAGGTGCAGGAAAACAGCGACGTGACGTTTCGCCTGTACGACTGGGACCGTGTCGACGCCAACACGGGCCAACCACGAGATCTGCAAGTCGAGCAGGCAATTGCCTGCATAGATTTCGCCCAAGCCGTGGTCGGTCCGGTGGTGCCGGTGGTGGAGGCATCGACGCCGGCGCTGCGAGAGCGACTCTTTAATTGTGAACATTTCGAGTTGTGGCGACTCCGCGGAGAATCGCCGTTTATGGTCGGGGCGGCGGGAACGCCGCGCCTGCTGGTCTGCACCGCCGGCGAGGGCCAGTTAGAGCACGATGGCGCCATTTATGCCGTCGGTAGGGGTGATGTGCTGCTCTTGCCGGCCGTGGTCGGAGCGTGTTCCTACCAGCCGCGCGGCGCAGTGAGTCTGTTGGAAATTGCGTTGCCGGAAGCTGTCTAGCCCAAGGTTTTTGGCCGGCAGCTCGCTTTGTGAATGGAGATCAACGTTGGGGCATAAAGTTAAAAGAAGGTGAAAAAAAGAAAAATGAAAAAACTAATTGTTTTTGACCTGGATGGCACACTTGCCGAGAGCAAATCACCTCTCGATGCCGAGATGTCAACGTTTCTTAGCACTCTTCTTGGTATAGTTAAAGTGGCTGTTATTTCCGGAGGCAACTGGCCGCAATTCGAAAAACAGGTGCTCTCCAACCTTCCCGATGACGAATGCCTGAAGAACCTTTCTATCCTTCCTACATGTGGAACAAAGTTCTACCAGTATAAATCAGGCTGGGAAAACCTCTATTCGGAAGACTTCACCGCTGAGGAGAAGGAGAGGATTATCAGCTCACTGAAGAAGGCGATCAGTTTATCGGGATTCAAGGCTGAAAGGGTTTGGGGAGAGCAGATTGAAGACCGGGGCAGTCAGATCACCTTTTCTGCATTAGGTCAGCAGGCCCCCTTGGAAGAAAAGAAGAGATGGGACCCGGATTTTGCCAAGCGAAAGAAGATCAAGGCAATCCTTGACACCTTTATTCCTGAGTTTTCTGTCCATCTGGGTGGCACGACGTCTGTCGATGTCACCAAGCCTGGCATTGACAAGGCCTACGGTATTGGAAAACTCCGGGACATCCTGGGCATTACAATCGATGAGATGATTTTTATAGGGGACGCCCTGTTTGCCGGCGGGAACGATTATCCGGCGAGAGAGACAGGCGTCGTGTGCATCCAAGTCAGAGATCCCGATGAGACGAAACGGGTTATTGAGGCAATCATCGCTTGTTTGGATGGCGTTCAGCAGACAAGATCTGGTTAGGAGGAGTGTCGATGAGCGGATTTCAGTTGCAGCGCCTGGGAACGGTGATGGAGCCGGAGCCGGGCAATCCCCTGGAGGCCGAAGGCGTCCTGAATCCGGGTGCTGTTCGCGGCCCTGATGGCGAACTGTACCTATTTCCGCGTCTCGTGGCGCGCGGCAATTACTCGCGCATCGGGATTGCCCGGGTGCGGTTCAATGAGGCCGGCGACCCGGCCGGTGTCGAGCGGATGGGCATTGCGCTGGAGCCGGAAGCGGATTACGAGCTACGGCCGGACGGCGGCGGCTGTGAGGATCCGCGCGTCACCTTCTTCGAACCGTTCCAGCGCTATATAATGACTTACGCGGCTTTTTCGTCCCAGGGCCCACGGATCGCCCTGGCACTGTCAAAGGACCTGCTCCACTGGCAGCGTCTGGGACTGGCGACCTTCGGTCCGCATGACGCCATCAAGTTCGATGGCGTGGACAACAAAGATGCCAGCATCTTCCCCATCGCGATTAACGATCCAACCGGACAACCGGCGCTGGCCATGCTACACCGGCCGCTCTTTCCCGGGACTCGTCCGGAGGAAACCGCACGCTACCCCGCCTTCCGTACGGCGGATCTTCATCGGGAAAGCATCTGGATTTCTTACTGCCCCATGGACATGGAGGGCCGTGAGCCATATCGCCTCGGCCGGTTCACCTCTCATCACCGGCTGGCGAGTCCGGTATCGTCCTGGGAGCGGCTCAAAATCGGCGGTGGCACTCCGCCCATCATGACCCGGCATGGCTGGCTGATCATCTACCACGGCGTGAGCGAAGTGGCGGAGTCGAGCAGCGAAGGCCGCCATCTGTGCTACTCGGCCGGGGTGATGGTGCTCTCGAAGACGCATCCGCGCCTTATTTACTATCGTTCTCCGAAGCCGGTGCTGACGCCGTCGTTGCCGGAAGAACGCCAGGGAACCGTCGCCAACGTCGTGTTTCCCACCGGAATCGACCGGCGCCTCGATCTTGGCACGCCAGACCGCTTCGACGTTTATTATGGGATGGCCGACAGCCGGATCGGCGTGGCACGCCTAGACGTGCCGGATTTCCTGCCGCCAGGGGCGCTCGCCGACCATCCGGAAGCAAAAGTCTAAGTTCTCACCGGCGGTGAATCAAACCCTTTTCGGGTGCGCAGAGGC
>PKYJ01000093.1:3685-41904 GCA_003132605.1 Peptococcaceae bacterium
CGGGCAACGGCCTGGGCACGGTGATCGACCGGTGCGGGACTGCGCTAAATCGCACGATCTCAGCAGGACGAGTATCCAGAAGCCTATATTCAAGTAAGTTTAAAACATCAGAAGGGATGTGAAAATAATGAACAATATTCTTTCCAAACATTGGTGGGTAATAGCACTGAGGGGCCTCTTCGCAATTCTTTTTGGAGTTCTAGCTTTTATGTTGCCAGGGGTTACTCTCCGGGTGCTGGTTTTGTTTTTTGGAGCCTTTGCTCTTGTTGATGGTATTTGGGCCGTCGTTCACGGTATAAGTCAGAAATGGCTCTCTCTTTTCCTTGAAGGGTTAATTGGTATCGCAGTCGGAGTCTTTACCTTTTTCTGGCCGGGCATTGCAGCGTTGGTACTTTTATACATAATCGCTGCCTGGGCAGTAATAACCGGGGTGTTGGAAATTGGGACTGCCATAAGACTTCGCAAGGCTATTAAAGGTGAGTGGCTTATGGCTCTCAGCGGTATTATCTCCATCATCTTTGGGGGTTTTGTGGTAGTTTATCCCAGGTCGGGGGCACTTGCCATCATCATGATTATCGGAATATATGCCATAGTGTTTGGGATATTGTTTATGATATTGGCATTCAGGTTTCGCAGACACACAAACCAGATAGCAGCTTAACGGTGTGGTCTATGACAGTTTTCATGAACCCCTGATATATCTGGAAGAAAAGCGACGTTTCAGAAACCATGAAATAAGGGATTGAATTGCTCATGCAATACAAGATGTCTAATCTTGAGATAGACAAATACATAGATTGACGGAGGCAAGGGTTATGAGCGGTATTTTTAGAGCCAATGATATACGAGATTCAGATTCTGCGCATTTGGATCAACTGTCGATCAACACGATCCGTTTCCTGTCAGTTGACGCTGTGCAAAAGGCCAACAGCGGCCACCCCGGTCTACCGCTCGGTGCATCACCGATGGCTTACGTGTTATGGACAAGGTTTCTCCAGCATAATCCGGTCAATCCAAATTGGTTCAACCGGGACAGATTTGTCCTGTCAGCCGGCCACGGATCGATGCTGCTTTACAGCCTGCTGCATCTTACCGGATATGCACTTTCCCTTGAGCAAATTAAACAATTCCGCCAATGGGACAGCATCACGCCCGGTCATCCCGAGCGCGGTTTGACGCCCGGTGTGGAAACAACCACAGGTCCGCTCGGTCAGGGATATGGCAACGGTGTGGGCATGGCAATCGCAGAGGCGTATCTGGCCGCGCGCTACAATCGGCAGGGGTTCGATATCATCAATCATTTCACCTACGGACTTGTCAGCGATGGCGACCTTATGGAAGGCGTGGCGGCGGAGTCAACCGCACTCGCCGGGCACTTGAAATTGGGCAAACTGATCTATCTCTACGATAACAACCACATGACGCTCTCCGCCTCGACGCAGCTTACCTTCACCGAAGACCATGCCCAGATGTTTGAAGCGTTTGGTTGGCATACACAATTAGTAAAAGATGGAAATGACCTGGATGCCATCCGCCGTGCCATCGGTGCTGCCCGCCAGGAAACAGGACGACCCTCGCTGATCCTGGTGCGGACGCGCATCGGTTATGGTTCGCCACACAAACAGGACACTTTCGCTGCTCATGGCTCGCCGCTTGGCGTAGAAGAAGTGATACTTACAAAAGAGAATCTGGGTTGGCCCGTTGAACCGCCATTTTATGTGCCTGAAGAAGTCGGACAGTATTTTCGCAGGGCCATCAACTGCGGACAAAAGGCAGAGGCTGAATGGAACGCAAAGTTTTCCGCATACGAAATACAATATCCGGAACTCGCCCACGAACTACGCCAACTCATTAACGGAGATTTACCGCCAGGCTGGGATGCGGACATTCCGCAATTTCCTGCGGACGCTAAGGGATTAGCCACTCGCAGCGCCTCGGGAAAAGTGATGGAAGCAGTCAGCCCAAAACTCCCCGGCATGATCGGTGGTTCGGCCGATTTGAACCCGTCCACATACACCGAACTGAAAGATGCGGGCAATTTTGAGAACCCTGCCATGGCGGTCGGTGACACGCAGGGTTCGGCAGGCGGAGGTTGGAGTTACGCCGGCCGCAATTTGCATTTTGGGGTTCGCGAACACGGAATGGGCGCAATCATGAATGGCATGGCCGCGCACGGTGGTATCATCCCGTTCGGTGCGACGTTTCTGACCTTCTCGGACTACATGCGCCCGTCGATTCGCCTCGCTGCGCTCATGGGGGTTCAGGTGGTTTACATTTTCACGCACGACAGCATCGGAATGGGTGAGGACGGTCCGACCCATCAACCCGTGGAACAGCTAGCAAGCCTGAGGGCGATTCCTCGGCTGATTGTCATCCGCCCCGGTGACGCCAATGAGACAGCGGTTGCATGGCGCCTTGCGATTGAAAAGCGCGATCGTCCGATCGCGCTCGTGCTTACACGGCAAAGCGTGCCGACACTCGATCGGGAACAGTTTGCTTCGGCGGAAGGTCTCCGCCGCGGAGCGTACATCCTGGCCGATGCACCACAGGCTAAACCGCAATTAATTCTGATCGCCAGTGGATCGGAAGTCGGTCTGATCGTTGCAGCGCGTCAAAAGTTACAGGAACAGAAAATCCCTGTGCGCCTCGTTTCGATGCCGAGTTGGGAGTTGTTCGAGGACCAACCACGCGAATATCGCCACTCTGTGTTACCACCGTCGGTTCGGGCGCGGCTTGCAGTCGAAGCGGGTGTGACGCAGGGCTGGCACCGGTATATTGGTGACCTCGGAGGCGTGATCGGGATGGAGCGTTTTGGCGCTTCGGCTCCCGGACCGGTTGTAATGCACGAGTATGGATTCAATGTAGATAACATCTGTGAGCGAGCGTTGGCCTTGTTGAAAGGGGTGGAACAATGATTGATCCTCTGACAGCGCTGTCAGGGACGCCGAAACGCGCGCCCCACTAGGTGAACCAGATATTTCCCATTTCGGGACAGAGGACGGGGGTCCTCTGATTATCGGAGGGCGCAATGATGCTTTCCTCAGAAGCCCCCGCTTCTGAGCGGAAGCGGGGGTAGTTCACACGCAACCGATGTTACACCGCTCTTGCAAACTGGCTGTAGTACAGGTCGTGGTAGAAGCCCTTCTGCGCCAGCAGTTCCTCATGGTTGCCCCGCTCGATGATCTCCCCGTGATCGATCACCAGGATGTTGTCCGCTTCCCTGATCGTGCTCAGGCGGTGGGCGATGATGAAGCTGGTGCGGCCCTGCATCAGGGTCAGCATGGCCTGCTGGATGTATTTCTCGGTGCGGGTGTCGACGCTGCTGGTGGCCTCGTCGAGCACCAGGATGTCCGGGTCGGCCAGGATCGTCCTGGTGATGGAGAGCAACTGCCGCTGGCCGTGGCTCAGGTTGCTGCCTTCCTCGGACAGGATGGTGTCGTAGCCCTCGGGCAGGTGCTTGATGAAGTGGTCCGAATTGGCCATGACAGCAGCCTGCTCGATCTCCTCGTCGGTGGCCTCCGGGCGGCCGTAGCGGATATTCTCCCGCACCGTACCCCTGAAGAGGTAGGTGTCCTGCAGGACGATGCCCAGTTTCCGGCGCACGCTGTCCTTGTCCAGGTTGCGGATATCCTCGCCGTCGATGCTGATGACACCGCTGTCCAAGTCGTAGAACCTGGCGAGCAGATTGACGATGGTGGTCTTGCCAGCCCCGGTATGGCCGACCAGGGCGATGGTCTGCCCCGGCTGAGCATCCAGGGTGATGTCTTTCAGCACGGGCGTGCCCTGGTCATAACTGAAGCAGACGTGGTCGAACACCACCTGGCCTCTCACCGGCCCGATCTCCCTCTCTTTTTCGTCCCCGTACTCACCCTGCTCGTCCATCACCTGGAACACCCGTTCACCCCCGGCGAACGCCGATTGCACGGTGTTGTAGAGGGTGGCGATCTGGTTCAGCGGGCTGGCGAACTGCTTGGCGTAATTGACGAAACTGGCGATCACCCCAATGGTGGCCAGACCCTTGACGGTCATCCAGCCGCCGATGCCCACGATCAGAGCGAAGGTGATGTTGTTGAGCAGGTTGCCCATCGGCATGATGAAACCGGAGAACACCTGGGCGCGCATGGCTGACTGCTTCAGTTTCAGGTTGGCGGCGCCGAATTCAGCGATGGACTCCTGTTCGTGGACGAAGGCCTTGATCGCCTTCTGTCCGGTCACGTTCTCCTCGATGATCCCGTTCAGTGTCCCCAGGTTGGTCTGCTGGTCGATAAACCCCTGCAGGGTGTACCTGGCGATCCCCCTGGTGAGCAGCGTGAAAATGGGGACGCTGAGCAGGCAGACGATGGCCAGGCGCCAGTTGATCAGCAGCATCACTACGGTCACGCCGGCGATGGTGAGCACGCTGGAAATGAGCTGCGCCAGGCTCTGATTGATGGTGGTGTTGATGTTTTCGATGTCGTTGGTGAACCTGCTCATCAGTTCCCCGTGCGGCCTCAGGTCGAAGAACCTGATCGGCAGCGACTGCACCTTGGCGAACAGGTCGTTCCTCATACTTTTTACGGTGCGCTGGGCGACGTCGATCATTGAGAAGGAGTAGAGCAGGTTCACGACGGCGTCGGTCATGTAGATCAGCAGCAGGACCAGGGCGATCACCGCCAGGCCGCCCAGCCTTTTCGGGATGATGTAGTTGTCGATGGCGATCTGCGTCAGGTAGGGCGCCAGCAGTTCGAGCCCGGTGCTGAAGGCCACCAGCAGCAGCACGACGATCAGGCCGCCCTTCTGCCGGCCAAGATACGTCAGGATCCTTTTAAAGGTGACCCCCATATCCTTGGGTTTCTCGGCATAGGCCATGGCCGCGATGCTGCTCCTCGGACCGCCGCGACCTGGCCTGCCAAAACCCCCCGGCCTGGCTGTAACGGCCGGGCCGGACGGCCTGCCCGTTCTCTCCTCAGGCATATTGCAGGTCTCCTTCTCCCAGTTGCGATCTGTAGATATCCTGGTAGATCGCGCTGGTCTGCATCAATTCTTCATGGGTGCCGGTGGCGTCGATCAGCCCGTTGTTCAAGACGATGATCTTGTCGGCGCCCTGCACGGAGGTGATCCGCTGGGCGATCACGAACCGGGTGGTGCCCTGCAGGTCCGTGCCCAGGGCCTGCTGGATCCTGGATTCGGTGGTCAGGTCGACGGCGCTGGTGCTGTCGTCCAGGATCAGGATGCGGGGCCTGATCAGAATTGCCCTGGCGATCGCCAGCCGCTGCTTCTGCCCGCCGGACAGGTTCACGCCCCGCTGCCCCAACTGCGTGTCGTAGCCATCCGAGAGCCCGGTGATGAATTCGTGGGCCTGGGCGACCCTGGCTGCAGCGATCACCTCTTCGTCGGAGGCTGCCGGCCTGCCGAAGCGGATGTTGTCCCTGACGGTGCCCGAAAACAGGATGGCCTGCTGCAGGCACATACCGATGCTGCTGCGCAGGTCCTCGCTCCGGTAGTCCCGGACATCGATGCCGTCGACCAGGACCTGGCCGGCCAGCACATCGTACAACCGGGGGATCAACTGCACCAGGCTGGACTTGCCCGATCCGGTGGCGCCGAGGATGGCCACGCTCTCACCCGGCCTGGCGCTGAAGCTGATATCTTTCAAGACGGTGGCCTCGGCTTTGCCGTTGTAGCCGAAGGTCACGTGGTCGAAGGTCACCGCGCCCCCGATCTCGTGCTGCACGGTCTGCTCCCGGTCCACTATGTCCGGCCTGGCCTCCAGCACGTTGACGATGCGGTCCGCCGAGGCCTGCGCCCGGGAGATGAACATCAGGATGAAGGCCACCATCATCAGCGAGAACAGCAGCATCAGCAAGTAGTTGATGAAGGCCATCACCTTGCCCACTTCCAGAACGCCGCCGATCACCTGCAGGCCTCCGAACCAGATCACTGCCACCACGCCCAGGTTCGTGGCGATCATCATGAAGGGCGAGAGCAGGGCGATGGTCTTGGATGCCTTGACGGTGGTGCTGGTCAGGTCGTCGTTGCCCCGGTGAAATTTCTCGATCTCGTAGTCAGACCTCACAAAGGCCTTGACCAGCCTGATGCCCGCCAGGTTTTCCTGGACGATGGTGTTCAGGTTGTCCAGCCGGCTCTGCACCTGCTTGAACATCGGGTAGGCCCTGTTGGTCAGGTACAGCAGCACCGCCATCAGCGACGGCACCAGCACGAAGAAGATCAGCGACAGCCGGGGGCTGATCAGCACCGCCAGCACCACGCTCCCGATGATCTGCACCGGCACCCGGGCGAGGATCCGCAGGGACATCATGACGAACTGCTGGATCTGGGAGACGTCGTTGGTCAGTACCGTGACCAGGTGTCCGGTGTTCAGCCGGTCAAGGTTTTTAAAGGAAAGGGATTGCACTTCTGTGAAGAGGTCGTTGCGGAGGTCGTTGCTGAGGCCGAGGGCGGCGACGGTGGAGAAATAGATGCTGCCCAGTCCGCAGACCAGGCTGATTCCAGCAAGGCCGATCATCAGCGTACCGCTGTGGATGACGTAGCCCAGATTCCTGGAGGCGATGCCGATGTCCACCACGTTCTGCATCAGCTTCGGCTGGGTCAGGTCCGCGGCCACTCCCAGGATCATGAACAGGGGCGCCAGGGTGGCCGCCATCCGGTAAGGCCTCAGGTATTGCAGGATCTTCTTGAAGTCATTCATGTGTAGGCTCCTTTAGCGCTTACTCGCATATTAACAGCTTATATACAGAAAGGCAAAAGATGTAATCCATGAAATCTTTTCATGTAGGGAATATTGTTGTTGACAGACAGGCCGCAGGTGCTATAATTGCACTAGAATCCTTTAAGGCTGGTCCTGTGAGACCAGGAAGGAGGAGAGCGTTTTGATAAGCATGATCTTAGTCTTGATGGAATGAAGCCTGTTTACAAGGGGATCCTTGTGAACAGGCTTTTTAGTTACTCCCCCGGTACTGATGCAACGAAATTCGTAGTACCGGGGTGACCGCTGCGGTACGGTGTCAATGTTAGAAGGGGGAAGGCCCATGGAGATACAGGAAAAGGCCCAGATCATCGATGCCGAGGGTATCAGGCGGGTGATCACCAGGATCGCCCACGAAATCCTGGAGCGGAACAAGGGAACCCGGGACCTCGTCCTGATCGGGATCAGGAGGCGGGGTGTCCCGCTGGCCCAGCGGATCGCGGCGCGCATCAAGGAGATCGAAGGCACCACTATACCTCTGGGTATCGTCGATATCACCCTTTACCGCGATGACCTCAGCAAGCTGGCCTATAATCCTATGCTTAGAACGACAGACGTACCCTTCAGCATCAACGATAAAAAAGTAATGCTGATCGATGACGTGCTCTTTACCGGGAGGACGGTGCGGGCCGCCCTGGACGCCCTGATGGACCTGGGGCGCCCACAGTTGGTGCAGTTGGCGGTGCTGGTGGACCGGGGGCACCGGGAGTTGCCCATCCGGGCTGACTTTGTAGGCAAGAATGTGCCCACCTCGCATCGGGAGGTCATTTCGGTGCAGATGCTGGAAGTCGACGGCAGGGATCAGGTAGTAATCAAGGAGCCATGTGAGTAAAAACGAGCCTCGCCCGCTTCTTTCAACACCCGAAACTTCGCAGTTGAGGAGCAACAGCAGAGAGGAGTACGCAGCATGATCGCTTATCTGGCCTTGGAAGACGGCACGGTACTGCAGGGAACAGCCTTTGGCAGCGAGGGCCGCCAGTTCGGCGAGGTGGTTTTCAATACCGGCATGACCGGATACCAGAAGATTCTCACGGATCCATCCTACTGCGGGCAGATCGTGATGCTCACCTATCCGCTGGTGGGCAACTACGGCGTCAACCAGGATGACTACGAATCATCCCGGCCGTGGTTGCGGGGCTTCGTGATCAAGGAGCTTTGCGACTACCCGAGCAACTGGCGCTACCGGATCAGGCTCGAGGAATTCTTGAACAAGCACCAGATCATCGGCCTGGCCGGGATCGATACCAGGGCGCTGACCAGGAGGCTGCGCAGCTACGGGACGATGCGCGGCATCATCGCCACCGGGGAACAGGATACCGCCCGGCTGGTCCAGGAGGCCCGATTGTCCCCATCGATCTCCGGGCAGGACCTGATCACGGCCTGTACCACCAGAGAGGCGCAGACCTGGGGCGACGGGGACCTGCGAGTGGTGGTGGTGGACTTCGGGGTCAAGCAGAACATCATCCGTTCCTTGCTGCAGCGGGGCTGCACCGTCTACCTGGTTCCTCCGGCAACGACCGCCGAAGAGATCATGAGCTACCACCCGCAGGGGGTGGTGCTCAGCAACGGCCCCGGAGATCCCAAGGATGTCGGGTACGCGGTGGAGACGACCCGCAGCCTGATCGGCAAGTGCCCGGTGATGGGGATCTGCCTGGGGCACCAGATCCTCGGCCTGGCCTTCGGTGGTGACACCTACAAGCTCAAGTTCGGGCACCGGGGCGCCAACCATCCGGTCAAGGAACTGGCCACCGGCAGGGTGGCCATCACTTCGCAGAACCACGGCTTTGCGGTGGACGATGGGAGTCTGCCGAATGACGAAGTGATCATCAGCCATCGGAACCTGAATGACGGCACCGTGGAGGGGCTGCAGCACAAGACCCTGCCCGTCTTCTCGGTGCAGTACCACCCGGAGGGATCGCCGGGCCCCATGGACTCCGAGTACCTTTTTGATCGCTTCCTGGACCTGCTCAAAACAGAGGCCTGAGGCAAGAGGCCGGAAATTAACAAACGGAATTATTCTGACGTCGGTTTCTGACATCCGGCATCTACTCCCACCGGTTGTTTGATAGAGGAGGAACGAGTATGCCCCGCAATCCGGATCTGAAAAAAGTGCTGGTCATCGGATCGGGTCCCATCATCATCGGCCAGGCGGCTGAATTTGACTACGCCGGAACTCAGGCCTGCCGCGCCCTCAGGGAGGAGGGCATGGAGGTGGTGCTGGTCAACAGCAACCCGGCCACCATTATGACCGATCAGGAGATGGCCGACAAGATCTACATCGAACCGCTGACCCCGGATTTTCTGGCCCGGGTCATCGAGCGGGAGCGACCGCAGGGCCTGATCCCCACTCTTGGCGGTCAGGTCGGCCTGAATTTGGCGGTTCAGTTGGCAGAGTCCGGGGTATTGCAGCAGTATGGGGTGCTGCTGCTGGGTACTCCACTGGAAGCGATTAAGAAGGCCGAAGACCGGCAGTTGTTCAAGGATATGCTGCAGCAGATCGGCGAACCCGTGCCGGATAGCAGGGTGGTGGAGTCGGTCGAGGACGCCGTGGCCTTTGCCAATGACAACGGCTATCCGGTGGTGGTGCGACCGGCCTATACCCTGGGCGGGACCGGAGGCGGCCTGGTCAACGATGAACCCGAGCTGAGGGAGATCATGAGCCGCGGCCTGACCCTGAGCATGATTGGCCAGGTTTTGATCGAACGCAGCGTGGCCGGTTGGAAGGAGATCGAGTACGAGGTGATGCGGGATGGGGCGGACAACTGCATCACCATCTGCAACATGGAGAACATCGACCCGATGGGGGTGCACACCGGCGACAGCATCGTGGTGGCGCCGTCCCAGACCCTGACCGATCATGAATACCAGATGCTCAGGACGGCATCGCTCAAGATTATCAGGGCACTGGGGGTGGAGGGCGGCTGCAACATCCAGTATGCTCTGGACCCGCACAGCTTCCAGTATTACGTCATCGAGGTCAATCCCCGGGTCAGCCGGTCCAGTGCCCTGGCGTCCAAGGCCACCGGCTATCCGATCGCCAGGGTGGCCTCGAAGATCGCTCTCGGGCTACGCCTCGACGAGATCGAGAACTTCGTCACCCGGAAGACCTGGGCCTGCTTTGAACCGGCCATGGACTACTGCGTGGTGAAGGTCCCCCGCTGGCCGTTTGACAAGTTCCGGAGCGCCGACCGCACCCTGGGCACCCAGATGAAGGCCACCGGAGAAGTGATGGCCATCGACCGCACCTTCGAGGGCGCCCTGATGAAGGCGGTGCGGTCCCTGGACCTCCAGAATGTCGGTCTCTCATACCCGGGCATGGGCAGTCTGGACGACCAGGAGCTGCTGGACCGGCTGGCAACTCCTACGGACGAGAGGCTGTTTCTGGTGGCGGAAGCCTTCAGACGAAATATCCTACTGCATCTGATATCTGACTTGACCGGCATTGACAAATTCTTTCTGCACAAGATCCGGACGATCACCGATCTGGAAAAGGTGTTTGGGAACGTTCACAATACCTGCGAACTTGACCCGGAAACAGTGCGGCAGGCCAAGCGGTATGGTTTCAGCGACCTGCTGATCAGCCGCCTGACCGGGATCTCCGTCCCGGAGATCAGGCAGTGGCGCTACAGCAGCGGCATCAGGCCGGTGTACAAGATGGTGGATACCTGCGCCGCCGAGTTCGAGGCAGCGACGCCCTACTTCTACTCGACCTATGACCTGGAGAACGAGGCCGTGCCCACACCCAGGCGCAAGGTGCTGGTGATCGGCGCCGGCCCCATCCGGATCGGGCAGGGGATCGAATTCGACTACTGCTCCGTGCACTCATGTTTAGCCCTGAAGCAGGAGCAGGTCGAGGCTCTGATCATCAACAACAACCCGGAAACTGTCAGCACCGATTTTGACACCGCCGACCGGCTCTACTTCGAGCCCCTGACCCTGGAGGACGTGCTGCACGTGGTGGAACTGGAGCGCCCGGACGGGGTGATCGTGCAGTTCGGGGGGCAGACCGCCATCAACCTGGCCGGCCCGCTGGCAGCGGCAGGGGTGCCTATCCTGGGCACCGCCGTCGACAAGATCGACGAGGCCGAGGACCGGGAAAGGTTTGAACAGTTGTTGACCGGCCTGGGAATCCAGAAACCGCCCGGCAGGGGCGCTGCCGGGATGGAGGATGCCAGATCAATCGCCCGCCAGATCGGTTTTCCGGTCCTGGTGCGGCCTTCGTACGTGCTGGGAGGCAGGGCGATGGAGATCGTCTACGGCGAGGAAGACCTGGAGAGCTACGTGGCCAATGCCGTGGAGGTCTCACCCAACCACCCGGTGCTGATCGATAAGTATTTCCAGGGCCAGGAGATCGAGGTCGACGCCGTCTGTGACGGGGAACAGGTGCTGATCCCCGGGATCATGGAACATGTGGAGCGGGCGGGGGTGCACTCCGGAGACAGCATTGCGGTGTATCCGGCTCGCCTGCCGCAGGATGTCGTCGACCGGATTGTCGGCGATACCACCAGGATTGCCCTTGCTCTGCAGGTCCGTGGCATCCTCAACGTCCAGTTCGTCTATTACCTGGGTGAGGTTTACGTGCTCGAGGTCAACCCGCGGGCGAGCCGCACGGTGCCCTATATGAGCAAGATCACCGGGATCCCCATGGTGCGCCTGGCCACCAGGATTATGCTGGGCAAGACGCTGCGCGGCCTGGGCTACAGGGGCGGCCTGGCCGGGACTGGCGCACTGGTGGCGGTAAAGGTACCGGTCTTCTCCTTCGGCAAACTCACCAGAGTGGATACCTGCCTGGGGCCGGAGATGAAGTCCACCGGCGAGGTCATGGGCGTGGACTTCACTGTTCCCTGCGCCCTGTACAAGGGACTGATCGCCGCCGGTTGTTCTGTGCCGCGCTCCGGTTCGGTGCTGGTCACCATCGCCGACCGTGATAAGCTCGAGGCCCTGCCGCTGGTGGAGGGGCTGTCCAGGCTGGGGCTGGACTTTTACGCCACCCGGGGCACCGCCGCCTTTCTACGGGAGCGGGGGCTGGCCGTCAAGGATGTCGACAAGATCGAGGAAGGATCTCCCCACGTGGTCGACCTGATCACGGCCGGCCGGGTGAACTTCGTGATCAACACATACAGCGGCGGACAGGGGCCGGCGCGCGACGGGTTCCAGATCAGGAGGGCGGCGGTGGAGCATGGGATTCCCTGCCTGACCTCTCTGGACACCGCCCGCGCCCTGCAGGAAGTGATCGCCTTTCTCCAGGGCGGCGGGGAGACTTCCCTGATTTCCCTGGACGAATATGCGCAGGNNCTGTGGGAACATCGCCATGAGATTGAAGGCTGTCAGGCAGGTTGGGGGGTGGTAGCCATGGGTGCTCCGGGGGAATACACGACAAGGGTGGCTGAACAGTCAGTTCTGTCCGGCGATGTCTTCCGCTTGACCCTGAATGCGCCGGAGTTGACTGCGGCTGCCCGGCCCGGGCAGTTTGCGATGCTGGGTTGCGGTTCTGGCTTTGACCCCTTCCTGAGACGCCCCCTGAGTATTCACCGGGTGCAGGGTGCAGCAGGAACGGTGAGCTTTCTGTACCGGGTGCGGGGCAGGGGAACAGAATGGCTGGCTGCCAGGCGACAGGGTGAGGCTGTATCTTTATTAGGGCCGCTGGGACGGGGATTCCGGTATGAGGAGAATGGCAAGCGAGCGCTCTTGGTGGGCGCCGGCATCGGCGTCGCCCCACTCCTGTTCCTGGCCGAAACCCTGATGGGATTGAACTGGACGATGACCATTCTGATTGGCGCCCGAACCAGGAACGCCATTCTCTGCCGGTCAGACTTCGAGCATTACGGCAGGGTGCTTGTCAGTACCGATGACGGCAGCGCGGGCCGCCGCGGCTCTGTTGTCGATCTGCTCAGAAAGGTGTTTGACAAGGATTCCTATGCACAGATCTACGCTTGCGGACCACAACCGGTCCTCGGGGCGGTGCAGCAGCTTGGCGCGGATAAAGGCATCCCGGTGCAACTCTCCCTGGAAGAGCGGATGGCCTGCGGACTCGGTGCCTGCATGGGTTGTGTCTGCCAGGGAGCAGACCCCTCACGAATGGTGCGGGTGTGTGCCGAGGGGCCGGTATTCGATGCCTCGGAGGTGATCCTGAATGGCTGACCTGCCGGTGCAGATTGCCGGAATCGGCATGAAGAATCCGGTACTGGTCGCCTCCGGCACCTTCGGGTACGGAGCGGAGTACCGGCCGCTTTTCGATGTCAGCAGACTGGGGGCGCTGGTCACCAAGGGCTTGACCCTGAAGCCATGCGCCGGCAATCCGGCGCCCCGGATCTGGGAGACCCCGGCGGGGCTGCTCAACGCCATCGGCTTGCAAAACCCGGGGGTGGACGTTTTTATCAGCGATATCCTGCCGGTGATGCGGTCGTACGGCGTGCCCGTGATCGCCAACATCGCCGGGTTTACCGGGGAGGAGTTCGTGGCCCTGGCCGAGCGCCTGGACGGCTCCGGGGTGGACGGCCTGGAACTGAATATCTCCTGCCCCAATGTCAAAACCGGCGGCATGGCCCTGGGGACCGACCCCTGCCTGGCGGCGTCGGTAGTGGCTGCCGTTGTACGGGCCACCTCGCTGCCGGTGATCGTCAAGCTCACCCCCAACGTGACCGACATTGCCGGCCTGGCCCGGGAAGTGGTCGCTGCCGGGGCGGCTGCCCTGTCGCTGATCAACACCCTGCTGGGCCTGGCAATCGACGTGGAGGCCGGGAAGCCGGCCCTGGGCAATGTCATGGGCGGCTTGTCAGGCCCGGCGATCCGCCCGGTGGCGGTGCGGGCGGTGTGGCAGGTGGCCCAGTCCGTTGACGTTCCGATCATCGGCATGGGAGGCATCTGTACCGAACGCGACGCCCTGGAGTTCATCCTGGCCGGGGCATCGGCGGTGGCGGTGGGCTCCGCCCTCTTCCACGACCCCCTGGCGGCAGTGAAGGTCATTGAGGGGTTGGAGCGATACTGTGAACAGAAGGAGATCGGCGACTGGCGGTCGCTGATCGGCGCCGCCTGGAAGCGTGGGAATTCGTCGGCGGGGGAAGTTACATAAACGGAGGGGTTTTCGTGAAAGGCAGGGAGAGACTGATCGTCGCCCTTGATGTCAGCACGTTGGAACAAGCCAGGAGCCTGGTAGCAGAACTGCATGACCTGGCGGGCATGTTCAAGGTCGGTCTGGAACTGTTCTGCAGCCACGGCCCCCGGGCGGTGGAGACAGTGCTCGAACAGGGCGGACGTGTTTTTCTGGACCTCAAATACCACGACATTCCCAATACTGTGGCCGGTGCGGCCCGGGCGGCCGTCCGCATGGGCGTGTCCATGTTCAACGTACATATTGCCGGCGGGGCGGAGATGATGAAGGCGGCGCTGGAAGCGGCCCGCCGGGAGGCCGGATCGGAAGTGGCGCCGAGGATTCTGGGGGTCACCGTGCTCACCAGCCTGGGCGCCGATCGGTTGCGGGACGAGCTTGGCCTTGTTCGTCCTCCGCAGGAGCAGGTGGTGTTCTGGGCGAAACAGGCCAGGGATTGCGGGATGTCGGGGGTGGTGGCCTCTCCCCAGGAGATCCGCACGATCCGCCAGCACTGCGGAGACGGCTTTTTGATCGTGACACCGGGGATTCGCCCGGCGGCATCATCCTCGGACGACCAGAAGCGGATCGGCACGCCCGGGGAGGCGCTGCATTCAGGTGCCGACTACCTGGTGGTGGGACGCCCGATCACCAGGGCGCCCGATCCGCGCCAGGCGGCTCTAGCTATTATCGAAGAGATGGAGGCGGCAAGTCTGTGAACGAGGAACAAGTTTTGGATGCTTTTCAACGTTATGGGGCGCTCCTGGATGGGCACTTCCTGCTGACTTCGGGGCTGCACAGTAATTGCTATGTCCAGTGTGCCCTAGTGCTGCAGCACCCTGAGGTGGCCACGCAATTAGGGGCCCAACTGGCAGAGTTTTTCAGGAGCATCCCCATCGACCTGGTGGCCGGCCCCGCCCTGGGAGGGGTGCTGGTCGCCCAGGAGGTGGCCCGGGCTCTAGGGGTGAGAGCGCTGTTTGCTGAACGGGAGCGGGAAAGGATGTGCCTGCGGCGCGGCTTTTTCGTTGCTCCCGGGGAGAGGGCACTGGTGGTCGAGGACGTGGTGACCACCGGCGGTTCCACGAGAGAGGTCATTGACGTAGTCACCGAAGCAGGTGCGAAGGTGGTGGGTATCGGGGCGCTGGTCGACAGGCGTTCCGGCAGCCTGAATCTGGGCGTACCATTCCACGCATTATTGCGCCTGGAGATCGCCACCTACGACCCTGAAACCTGCCCGCTCTGCCGGGCCGGGTTGCCCGCGGTGAAGCCCGGCAGCCGTAATGGCGGACTCACCGGCAGGGTCTGGTAGTTCTCGTACAACACGAAACCGGGGCGGGCGTTGGCTGGCTTCCAGACGTTTTTGCGGGGTGTGTAGTCGACGGATCAGGATCAAAGATTCTTTTATTCAGGAGCTTCCGGAACCGCTAACAGGGTCCGGAAGTTTTCGTACAGGACGAATCCCGGCCGGGCCTTGGCGGGTTTCCAGACGTTCTTGCGGAGCGTGTAGTCGACGGGTACCTTGGATGAGCGCCTGCTATCGCTGTAGTAAGCCGCCAGTTGGGCAGCCTGCTCCAGGGTGGCGTCCGGGATCTCCCGTCCCGGTTGGGACCTGATGATCACGTGGCCGCCCGGGGCGTCCTTGGCGTGCAGCCAGAGGTCTTCTTTTTTAGCCAGGTGCATGGTCAGGTAGTCGTTTTGCCGGTTGTTTTTCCCGACCAGGATCTCGAAACCATCCGCAGACCCGATCTTGGAGACCTGCGGCAGGCTCTTCTGCTGCGGTTTCTCCCTGTGTGCAGGGCCTGCCTTCCGCCCCCTGTCTCTCGCTTTCACGTAGTGAGCCTGTTCCAGCTCAGCTCGGATCTCGTTCAACTCGTCAACCGTCTCTGCCAGGTCGAGGGCGGTCATGACGCTGGATAGATATCTCTGCTCCTCCATTGTCTGATCCATCTGCAACTTGTTGGCCTTCAGGGTGTTGCGAGCTTTCTCATAGCGGCGAAACAACTGCTGGGCGTTCTGGGACGGAGTCAGGGACGGATTCAACTCGATCTCCAGGGGCGGCGCCTCCGGGTCGTAGAGGTTGGGCAGCAGCGCCCTGGTCTGCCCCCTTTCGATCAGGTGCAGGTGGGCAAGGAGCATCTCTCCCCGGATTCGGTAATCCTGGCCCTGCCTGGCATCATCCTGGGACTGCTGCTGCAGGGACAGCTTTTTTTCGACCCGGGCGTTTTGCTGCCTGACCGTGTTGGCGAGGGTGTTCTGAAACTGCTGGAACCGGGCCATCTCGGTATGTCCGGCGTAGAAGTCGTCAGCGGCCGTGTTCAGGGACGGTCTGGCTGTCAGGGACAGCCCCTGGTACTGGGTTGGGAGAAACGGAGCATAGCAGACCGGGGTTTTCCCCTCCAGGACCAGGGTCGGCTCGCAGTTGCCCTGCAGCAGCGGCCCCACGGTTTTTTGCAGTATATGCCAGAGGCTTCGCAGTTCGTACTCGCCGCAGTCTTCAAGGCGCAGGTCCAGGGGCAGGTTTGCCCGGAACAGTAATTCCCGGGCAAGTTCGGGCCCGATTCCCGCTAGGCGCTTGAAGACCAGGTCCTCAAGGGTCTTGTCCCAGCCTCCCTTCTGGAGAGCCCCGATAAACTGCTCTTCATCCAACTCCAGGGGATGCTGCTTGTTCTGGGCGGGCGGAGCGATGTAGGGCCGCCCGGGGAGCACCTCCCGGTGGCGGCTGACCGCATGGGAATAGCGTTTGATAGCGTCGATGATCTGTCCGGTCTTCCGGTCGATCAGGATCAGATTGCTGTGTTTTCCCATGATCTCGCTGATCAGTTGGACGTCCTGATAACCGCCGCTCTCATCAAGACGGGAGAAAGTAAAATAGACGACCCGGTCCAAGCCCACCTGCTGAATGTTGACCAGACGGCTGCCCTCCAGGTACTTCCTCAGGACGAAGCAGAAGGTGGGCGGGGAGGCCGGGTTCTTCCTGTCGCGGGAGGTCAGGTGCAGCCTGGCGTTTTCCGCATGGGCGGACAGGAGCAGGCGCAGGCTCTGACCGGGCTTGCGCACGACCAGGACTATTTCCAACTGCTCAGGCTGGTAGACCCGGTCGACCCGGCCCTGCAAGGCCTGGCTCTGCAATTCCCCGGTAATCAGGAAGAGGGTGATTCCGTCAGGCGACATCTGCTATCTGCTCCATTCCGCTGCCAGCGCTGTGCAATCTCGCTACGAAGTATATGCCTGCGACTGTTGACAGTCAATTGGAATCAGCCCGGAAAAATGATCAAAGCACTTCGTCTTGCCGTTATACGGTTTTTGAGTTAATCTATACACGATGAAGGAAAATTTGTTAAAAGCAGGCGTGGAGGCAGGCAGTGAAGTTCTCAAAGTGGCATGGCCTGGGTAATGACTTCATTCTGGTGGAAGACCGGCCGGAACGGTGGCCGGCCGGCCGGCTGGCCGGGCTGGCCAGCCGCGTCTGTGACCGGCACTTCGGGATCGGCGGCGACGGGCTGATCTTTATCTTTAAGGATGACCAGGGTACTCTATCTATGCGCATCTTTAACGCTGACGGCTCGGAGGCGGAGATGTGCGGCAACGGCCTGCGCTGTGTGGCCAAGTACGCCTACCTGGGCGGCCTGGTGCCCCAGCGGGCTTTTGCCGTCAACACCGGGGCCGGGGTTTTAGTCCCGGAAGTGATCATGGACGGCCCCCGGGTAGCGGCCGTCAGGGTAGATATGGGGGAGCCGGTGCTGGAGCGGGATCGCCTTCCGGTGCTGGGCGCCCCGGGCACGAGAATGATCGAAGAAGAGATCCTGGTGGGGGATGAGCGGGTGATTGCCACCGCCGTCTCCATGGGCAATCCGCACTGCCTGTTATTCGTCCCCGATGTCTCCAGTGCCCCTGTTTGCAGCCTGGGGCCGATTCTGGAAAGGCATGAACTGTTTCCGAACCATACCAATGTCGAGTTTATTGAGATCAGGAGCGGCGAAGAGATTGCGGTGCGGGTCTGGGAGCGGGGGGTCGGGGAGACCCTGGCCTGCGGGACCGGCGCCTGCGCTGCGGCGGTAGGCTCTGCGCTGACGAACAGGACCGGACGCAGGGTGCTCGTAAACCTGCCGGGCGGACAACTCCTGATCGAGTGGTTGGACGATAACCACGTGTTCATGACCGGCCCCGCCGAAGAGGTATTTCGGGGTGAGCTGGTTGAAGTTTTTAAAGAGTTGACGACGCCTGGCAACAATTAGAATAGACAAATAGAGGTGAAGTTTGATGAACGTAGCAGACAGGGTCGCCGCCCTGCCCCCATATCTTTTTGCCCGCATCGAGCAGAAGATCGAAGAGTGCCAGAACCGGGGCGTGGATGTCATCAGCCTGGGGATCGGCGATCCCGACCTGCCCACACCGCCGCACATCGTGCAGGCATTGCAAGATCAGGCAGAAAATCCGGCCAACCACCGCTACCCCTCGTCGGTGGGGCTGCTGGCTTTCCGCCAGGCGGTGGCCGACTGGTACCGGAACCGGTTCGGCGTGTCGCTGGACCCCCGGTCGGAAGTGGTGACCCTGATCGGTTCCAAGGAGGGAATCGGACACATCTCTTTCTGCTACCTGAATCCCGGCGACTATGCCCTGATCCCGGACCCGGGCTATCCGGTCTATGGCATTGGCGCTGCCCTGGCAGGGGCGGAGAATTACCCGCTTCCGCTCAAAGCGGAGCGCGGCTTCCTGCCCGATTTCTCTGCAGTTCCTGCCGAGGTGGCGCGCCGGGCAAAGATCCTGTGGCTCAACTACCCGAACAACCCTACCGGCGCCGTTGCCAGCCTCGATTTCTTCCGGGAGGCGGTCAGTTTTGCCCGCAATTTTGACCTGATCGTCTGTCACGATGCGCCGTATACCGAGATCACCTTTGGCGGCTATGTAGCCCCTAGTTTCCTGCAGGCAGAAGGCGCCAGGGAGGTGGGGATCGAATTTCATTCCCTGTCCAAGACTTACAACATGACCGGCTGGCGCCTGGGCTGGGCTGCCGGCAATGCCGAGGTCGTCAAGACTCTGGGAAGCCTCAAATCCAATCTCGATTCCGGCGTTTTCCAGGCAGTCCAGTATGCGGGAATCGCCGCCCTGTCAGGCCCCCAGGGCTGCGTCCGGCACACGCTGCAGGTCTATCAGGAGCGGCGGGACATGGTGGTACAGGGCATGCGTAGCCTTGGTTGGCAAGTAGACCTGCCGAAGGCGACCATCTACGTCTGGGTGCCGGTACCGCACCCATATACCTCGACGGAGTTTGCCGAACTGGTGCTGGAAAAGGCGGGAGTGGTACTGACCCAAGGGATCGGATATGGAGCTTGTGGAGAGGGATTTTTCAGGATCTCGCTCACTACTCCCACGAAGCGCCTTGCTGAGGCCTTCAGACGTCTTAAAGAATCGTTCGGAAGGTAGTGGCTGAACATGCTTAAAAGTATGACCGGTTATGGACGCGGTGAGGCAGAACAGGATGGACTGCAGGCGACGGTAGAGATCCGCAGTGTGAATCACCGTTTTTGTGAAGTCGTGGTGCGCATTGCCAGACCTTTCATCGTCCTGGAGGAGCGCATCAAGGAGCAGGTGCAGTCCCAGGTGTCCAGGGGGCACCTGGATATATTTGTCACATTCACGGATAACAACGAAAAAAAGCGCAATGTCAAGCTTGACAAAGAATTAGTTGTTGCGTATCATAAATGCTTGAGGGAATTGGCGGAAATGATGCAAATTGATTTCCAACCGAATGTTTTAAGCATCGCCCAGTATTCGGGAGTAATTGTTGAGGAAGAGTCCGGGGACGATCTGGACCGGGTCTGGTCGGTGGCGCACAGGGCTTTGACAGAGGCGCTGCAGCAGCTCGGTGGCATGAGGTTCCGCGAGGGTGAACGGATAACCAGGGATTTCGACCTGCGCAGGGAGCGGATCGCCAACACCGTCGACGAGATCCAGGAGCGCTCCCCCCAGCTTGAGGAGGACCTGCGCTTCCGTCTCCGGAAGCGCTTGAAGGCCATGTCGGTTAACGGCGAAATCGATGAGATGCGCTTGACTACCGAGGTTGTCCTGTTTGCCGAGCGAAGCAGCATCACCGAGGAACTGGTGCGGTTGCATTCACACCTGGAACAACTTGCCGAAATGCTGAACTCCACCGATCCTGTGGGAAGAAAGATCGATTTCCTGATCCAGGAGATGAACCGGGAGATCAATACCATCGGGTCCAAGGCAGCCGATCTGACGATCTCACCACTGGTGATTGAGGTTAAGAGCGAGCTGGAGAAGATGCGCGAACAGGTGCAAAATGTGGAGTAACAGTCAGGGGAGAGCCAACTCAAGGAGGTTGTTATGGATATCAAGCTGATCAACATCGGTTTTGGGAATATTGTCTCCGCCAACCGGATTATTGCCATTGTCAGCCCGGAGTCAGCGCCGATCAAGAGGATCATCCAGGAGGCACGCGACCGGGGCATGCTGATTGACGCCACTTACGGGCGGAGAACCAGGGCCGTGGTGATCGCCGACAGCGACCACGTGATCCTGTCCGCAGTTCAGCCGGAGACTGTTGCCCACCGGCTTTCCAGCAAAGATGTACTCCAGCAGGACGAGTAGAACGATTCTCTGACAGGAGGCAGGGAGGGTGGCCGCAAAGCCCTTGTTGATAGTTGTATCTGGGCCCTCGGGCTCAGGAAAGGGTACGCTCTGCACCATGCTGCGGCAAGCTCTCCCCAATCTTGCATATTCGGTTTCGGCAACCACCCGCCAACCCCGTCCGGGCGAACGGAACGGGGTGGATTATTTTTTTATTTCAGATGCCGAGTTTCAGCAACTGATCGACCGGGGTGAGTTCCTGGAATGGGCGGAGGTTTATGGCCACCGCTACGGCACGGCGCGCCCGGCGGTCGAGGGTCAGCTTCAGGCCGGGCGGGACATGCTGCTGGAGATCGATGTCCAAGGAGCGCTGAACGTCAGGAAGTCGTTTCCGGATGCCCTGTTGATCTTCATACAACCGCCTTCACTGCAGGAGTTGGGCACCCGGATCGCGCACCGGGGAACGGAGAGCGCGCAAGACCTCAAGGTCAGGATGGACTGTGTGCTGTCTGAATTACAGGCGGCAGAACAATATGACCGCGTTGTCCTCAACGATAAGCCGGAATATGCCCTTGCCGAGTTGCTGGAGATCATCACAGATGTCAGACGCAAGAGGTCGGAAGGCGGAAAAAAAGATTCAAAATGATAAATTACATATGAGATGTCGGAGCAAGAAGCCATAACAGAGATCGGGGTCGTGAAACAGATGCCCGACTTGACGGGCGCGGTCAGAATAAGGGAAAAGCAGTTCTTGACGGCATGCAAATCTCTTGTCTGGTTTCTGACTTCCGGTATCCGACATCCGTTGAAAAGAGGCAGAATAAATGCAACAGCCCAGTCTCGATGTGTTGATGCGCAAGGTTACCAGTAAGTATGAGCTTGTTGTCGCCGCAGCCAAGAGGGGGCGCATGCTTACGGAAGGGGAACAACCCCAGACGGACGAAAAGCATCTCAAGCCAGTGAGCATTGCCCTGAATGAGATAGCCGATGGCAGGCTGACGATCGTTCATCATCGCGAGTACAAGGCAAAACGATGAGCAAAACCGTCATCCTGGGTGTTACCGGAAGTATTGCCGCCTACAAGGCGGCGGAGTTGGCCAGCCTGATGGTCAAGCGGAATTATGCGGTGCACGTGATCATGACCCCGGCAGCCACACGATTCATCACCCCCCTGACGCTGCAGGTAATCTCGCAGAACCCCGTTCATGTTGATATGTTTGCCTCCCCCGGTTCTTGGGAGATTGGGCACATCAGCCTGGCCGGACGGGCCGATCTGGTTTTAGTGGCGCCGGCATCGGCCGATTTTATTGCCAGGCTGGCTGCCGGTATGGCAGACGACCTGCTGGCAGCGACCATCATGGCCACCAGGGCGACGGTGCTGCTGGCGCCGGCGATGAATGACGGGATGTACGCCAACCCGGTGCTGCAGGAGAAGATAGTTTACCTGAAAGGGGTCGGTTATCGCTTTATCGAGCCCGAAACAGGCAGGCTGGCCTGTGGGACAGTGGGACAAGGCCGGTTGGCGTCTCCGGATGCGATTATCGGTGCAGTTTCACAAGCCCTCTCGTCTTACCGGGACCTGGCGGGCAAAAGAATCCTGGTCACGGCCGGACCTACCCGGGAACCCCTGGATCCCGTCCGTTACCTCTCCAATTACAGTTCCGGAAAGATGGGCTATGCTATTGCCGAAGAGGCCTGCAGGAGAGGCGCCGTGGTAACCCTGGTCAGCGGTCCGACACAGCTCGCGCCTCCGCCCGGCGTCAGCCTGGTGCCGGTGGAGACCGCCCAGGAGATGTTCGAGGCGGTTGTCGGCAGGTACGACCAGGTGGATGCTGTTATCAAAGCTGCCGCGGTGGCCGATTTCCGGCCGCGGCAGAAATCAGGGCAGAAACTGAAAAAACAGGTCGTCAGTCCGGTACTGGAACTGGAAAGAACGCCCGATATTCTGAGCTATCTCGGAGAGCATAAAAGCAGGCAGGTCCTGGTGGGATTTGCCGCGGAGACTGAGAACCTGCTGGAAAACGCCGGCAGCAAACTGCGGCAGAAGAACCTGGACCTGGTGGTCGCCAACGACCTGACCGAACCCGGCGCAGGATTCGGGGTTGACACCAATCTTGTCACATTATTATACTCAAGTGGGGAAATCATAAAACTTCCAGTGCTGTCAAAAAAGGAAGTTGCCGGCATACTGCTGGATAAAGTGGCAGCCATTATACAAGTTCAAACAAAGAAGGTGTAGTCAATGGCAAGCAGATTCTTCACCTCGGAGTCAGTTACCGAGGGGCATCCGGATAAGGTAGCCGATCAGATCGCCGACGCCATCCTGGATGCCATCTATGAACAGGACGCTTACGGCAGGGTTGCCTGCGAGGCCTTGGTGTCAACCGGCCTGGTTTTTGTGGCGGGGCAGATCACTACCGAATGCTATGTGGATATTACTCACGTCACCAGGAAAACGGTGAGGCAGATCGGTTACACCAGGGCCAAATTCGGCTTTGATTGCGATACCTGCGCCGTGATCACCGCCCTCGAGGAGCAGTCACCCGACATCGCTCTGGGGGTGGACACCGCCCTGGAGGTCAAGACGGGGGAGATCGCCACCGGTGAGCTGGGGGCGGGGGACCAGGGGATGATGTTCGGATATGCCACCGACGAGTGTTTGAACCTGATGCCCCTGCCGATCGATCTCGCCCACGGACTGGCGCGCCGGCTGGCGGAGGTGCGCAAGAGCGATATCCTGCCGTACCTGCGGCCTGACGGCAAGACCCAGGTTACCGTGGAATACGAGGGCGACAGGCCGGTCAGGGTGGATGCGGTGGTGGTATCAGCCCAACACCAGCCTGAAATTTCGATGTCGCGGATCCGGGATGATATCATCGAGACTGTGATCAGGCAGGCGGTTCCCGGTGAGTACCTGGACAGCAAGACCCGCTTTTTCATCAATCCTACCGGGCGCTTCGTGATCGGCGGCCCCCATGGAGACACCGGCCTGACCGGTCGCAAGCTCATGGCCGATACTTATGGCGGCATGGCCAGGCATGGGGGCGGCTCTTTTTCCGGCAAAGACCCTACCAAGGTCGACCGCTCAGCCGCCTACTATCTGCGCTATGCAGCCAAGAACGTGGTGGCTGCGGGGCTGGCCCGCCGCTGCGAGATCCAGGCGGCTTATGCCATCGGAGTGGCCAGACCGATATCGCTGCACGTAGACACCTTCGGCACCGGTGTGATCCCGGATGAGGCTATCTGCAGGCTGGTCGATGAACACTTCGACTTCAAGCCGGCGGCAATCATCAAGGAACTGGACCTGAGGCACCCGATCTACAGGCAAGTTGCCGCCTACGGGCACTTCGGGCGCTCCGACCTCGACCTGTCCTGGGAGAGAACCGACCGGGCGGCGCTGTTACGCAAAGAGGCAGAAAAGATCGGAAGCGGAAACCCGCGTTAGCCGTCATCTGTGGTAAGAAGCAGGAAGTTGTTGAAAAGCCACCTTTTGAGGGAGGTAAATCCCGGAAGGTGGCTTTGTTGTGGCAAGAAGCGTGGTTCACTTTGTATCGGAAAGACACGGAGGTTCCATTGCAGGAAAAACTTAAATTAAGAAGAAAATAAGTAATAATGTTGGTAACAATAACAAATTTATGGGATGGGTCGAATGAAAGTCACAGAAAAAAAGCTTACCGGGCACAGGCAGAGACTGAGAGACAGTTTTGTGGCTGGTGAAGATAGCTCTCGCCAGAAAGAGGCTCTTTTAGAGTTGCTTCTCATGTATGCCATTCCGCAGAAAGATGTCCAGCCACTTGCCCAGCGTCTGATTGATCAATTCGGGGATCTCTCCAGTGTTCTGAATGCTGATCTGGAATCACTTTCAGGGTGCCAAGAGGTGAGATCGTATATTGCAACCTTGTTAAAGCTTGTTGATTGGATACGCAAGCATTGCCCGAAAAAGAACAAGCAGGACAAGTCGGAAAAGCCTCAAGAACTATTTCAGGCCACCCTTTTTGAGACCCCGGCGAATTTGGATGAAAAACAAGCAAAAGAATCCATGCCAAAACCAGCCATCAAGGGATATGGCAGCGGTTTATTTGCCAAGGCAGTTTTAAAAGAGGCCATCGAGCTTCTCCCAGTCATTCCCGATACTGAATCCTTGGAAGAAGTTAAGAATTATTTCAGAACAAACCTGCATTTTAGCGCCGAACAGACGCGCAACCGGTACACAAACTATATAACGCGCCGCATGTTTCCCAAAGGATATGCCGACAAAGAGTTGCGGCTGTTTGCAAAAAAATATGCTGGCCGGCAGGAACTCAAGGATGTTTGTTTTTATCGCTTCTGTAAGATGGAAAGCTCCATGTTGGGCATCGCTGATGAGTTGCTAATACGGTCAATTGGCTCTGGCTGCCTTGAGCGTAGCCTGCTCAAGGAATATATTGTGCAGCATTATCCCAGCTTACAAAAAAGTGTTGGCGATTGCGCCAAGGCAGTAGTAGATGCCTTGGTCACCGGTGGGATAGTGCGGGCTGACAAGACAAAATTGACTTTTTCCTACCGCAGGGTACTGATTCCCTCCTTCGCCTTCATCTTGCACAGCGAATTTCCAGAGCCAGGCATGTATGATCTGGCAAGACTTGAGCAGAACCCTTTCATGCGCGCCATGCTCTGGCAGCCGGATCAGCTTGTGCCGGCGCTGTATGAGTTGAGGGACCGGGGTTTGCTTTCCAAGATTTCAGAAATTGATAGCGTGCGCCAGTTCACTACAAGATTGACCTTGAGACAAATTACCGAGCGTCTGGTTGCCGGGGAGTTTTAGAGATGAAGGATACTGATGTGATTTAGACCCTGCAAAGCAACTTTGCCTGCAGAAGGCATTACAGAATGAAAGTTAGAGGGGATTAATATAGGCCAATAGCTTATAATCACCAAATATAAGTTGTCGGCTTATAATTACCTGGCATGGACCGTACTGATGGTTTGGAGAGGATGGCGGATGATCAGTTTTCTTTTGAGCCTGTTGTTTTCCGGGGCCGGCAATGGATGAGTACCCGGAGGTAGTGGTGGAGATCAGCCATCTGCGCCATGATCAGGTGTTTCACTACCTGGCGCCCGAGGAGATGCCTGGCCTGGAGTTGGGGACGAGGGTGCTCGTCCCTTTCGGGAAAAAGACGGTACAGGGCTGGGTGGTGGGCTTTAGCGCCCCGCCGCCGGGGGTTACCCTGCGGTCGATCGAGTCGGTTGTGGGTGATAAGCCGGATTTTAATCCGGAGCTGCTGCGGCTAGCCAGGTGGATGGCCGATTATTATCTCCATCCGCTGCCGGAAATCCTGAAACTGATGTCTCCCCCCGAGAAACCTGTTCGTGCCAGGAAACATGCCCCGGCGGGAGGGATGACCCTGACCGGTCGTCCCGGCAGGTTGGTTCTTAACACTGAACAGACAGTTGCGCTGAGGGAGATCGAGGCGGCGCTCAGGGCGGGGGGCGACGCCCGGGCGCCAAACGGGGAGGGCGCCGGGTACCCGGGCGGCGCGGGGCAGCAAGAAGCTGCTGCTACTTCTGGCATTGCATTGCCTTTGAGTGCCGAACGCCCGCTGGTCGCCGCAGGGCCGTGGCAGTTCCTGCTGCACGGGATCACCGGCAGCGGGAAGACGGAGGTGTACCTGAGGGCGGCCATGACGGCCCTGTCCCTCGGACGCCAGGTGCTGTACCTGGTTCCGGAGATTGTCCTGACACCACAGGCAGGCGCCTGGTTCCGGGCCGCCCTGGGCGACCGGGTGGCGGTCTGGCACAGCAGGCTGTCCCGGGGTGAGAGATACGAGACCTGGGAGGGGATCAGGCAGGGCGTGCTCAGCATTCTGATCGGCCCCCGCTCTGCCGTCTTTGCCCCATTCAAGAACCTGGGGCTGATCATTGTCGACGAGGAGCAGGACGCCTCGTACAAACAACAGGAGAGCCCTTACTACCATGCCCGGCAGGTTGCTGCCCAGCGCGCCCGGGACAACGGGGCGGTGCTCCTCCTGGGATCGGCGACACCGTCGTTGGAAAGCTATACAGGCGCCCGGGATGGACAGTACCGGCTGCTCCGGTTGACCAGGCGGCCACAGGGGCGGCGCCTGCCGCGGGTAACCGTCGTCGATCAGAAGCAGGAGCATGATGCGGGGCATGATGTGCGGTTCAACCTGGTGGGGCAATACCTGGCCGGGCAGATCGCCCTCCGGCTGCAGCGGCGGGAGCAGACCATCCTTTTTTTAAACCGGCGGGGATACTCGCCCATCGTGTTCTGCCCGTTATGTGGGCTGGTTTTGAAGTGCGAGCGCTGTTCCATCTCCCTGGTGTATCACCGGACCACCGGAGACCTGCGCTGTCATTACTGTAATTTCAAGCGTCCCCTCCCGGAGCGCTGTCCCGGGTGTGGGGCTGCCGGATCGTTGCGCTTTCTGGGAACTGGGCTTCAACGGGTGGAACAAATGCTCCGGCGTTTTTATCCCCAGGCCAGGATTCAGCGGCTGGATTTTGACACCACCCGCCGCAAGGGGGAATTTGACAGAATCCTCGACAGCTTCGTAAAGCGGGAAATAGACATCCTGCTCGGGACCCAGATGGTGGCGAAGGGCCACGATTTTCCGGGGGTGACCCTGGTAGGAGTGCTTGATGCGGACATAGCACTAAAACTGCCCGATTACCGTGCCACGGAGCGCACCTATCAACTGCTGGCCCAGGTTGCAGGCAGGGCAGGAAGGGGGCGGGTTCCGGGCGAGGTGGTGGTTCAGACGTACTTTCCCGACCACTACAGTATCCAGACTGCCTGTTTTGCCGGTTATCCCTCGTTCTATCGCCAGGAGATCGGAAACCGGGAATCGTCCGGCTACCCTCCCTACGGGGAGTTGATCCGCATCCGGGTGGCCGGGGAGAGAGAGCAGCAGGTGGAGAGGCGCGTCAAAGAACTGGCTGAGGCTCTGGCTGCTCTGTTGCTCCGCCCAGAGGGCACCCGGCAGGTGCGGCTGTTGGGCCCCGCTCCGGCGCCGGTCCTGCGCCTGCAGGACCTGTACAGGTGGCAGGTGATGCTCAAGGGTGAGTTGGGTGGACAAAAGAGCGAGATTCGCGACTGCATTCAGCGCTTTAAAAAAAATACAAGTGTTATAATAAGTATCGAAGTCGATCCTTACGGATTGTAATTTTGTGGAGGAGTTAGATGTAATGGCTGTCTATAGGATTGTAGAGTTGGGGGATCCGGTGCTGCGCCAGAAGTCCAGTCCGGTGCCGGAGGTCAACAGCGGCATTCAGAAGCTGCTTGACAACCTGGCTGATACCTTGTATGCGGCCAAGGGAGTGGGACTGGCCGCCCCTCAGATCGGCGTGGCCAAACGGGTGATCGTGGTAGTTTGCGGGGAGGGCCTGTGGGAGGTCGTCAACCCGGAGATCATCTCCATGCAAGGCCAGGAGGTTGCTGTCGAAGGATGCCTGAGCATTCCCGGAGTGGCCGGCGAGGTTAAGAGAGCGGCCCAGGTAATCGTCAAGGGATGGGACCGCAGCGGCCAGGAGATCCAGATCGAGGCCGATGGTATGGGTGCCCGGGTGCTCCAGCACGAGACCGACCACCTGGACGGGATCCTGTTTATCGATAAGGCCAGCAAGATAGTCAACGGCGATCAATAAAGCGGGGCGGAGAGCTTTGGACATTCTTTTTTTCGGGACCAGCGATTTTGCCATACCGGCACTGGAGTTGCTGGCAAGCAGCAAGTGGCGGTTGCTGGGAGTGGTTACCCAGCCGGACCGGCCGCGGGGGCGGGGTCGCAAGGTCAGCCCCACTCCCGTCAAACAGTATGCCCTGGACGAGCACCTGGCGGTTTACCAGCCGGAATCGGGGGCGAGGCTGTCTGACTTGCTGGCATCGGAAAACCTCAGGCCGTCGGTGATCGTGGTGGTTGCTTTCGGGCAGTTGCTGAAGAAGGCGGTGCTCGAACTGCCGCCGCTGGGCTGCATCAATATCCATCCCTCCCTGCTGCCGGCGTACCGGGGTCCGGCCCCCATCCAGCGGGCGATCATGAACGGCGAAACCAGGACTGGTGTTACCACCATGTACCTGTCACCGGAAATGGATGCGGGCGATGTGATCCTGCAGGAGTCGGTACCGATAGAACCTGGTGCAACCTTCGGGGAGTTGTCTGCCCGGTTGGCCGGACTGGGGGCGGAGATGCTCTGCAAAACCCTGAGCCTGGTGGAAAGAGGCGCCGCGCCGCGCCTCGCCCAGGATCAGCGCCAGGCTACCTATGCCCCGGCCCTGACGCCGGAAGAGGAGAGGATCGACTGGTCGCGGGATGCAGTCGGCCTGTACAACCTGATCAAGGGTATGAATCCCAGCCCAGGGGCGCATACTCTGTTTAACGGCAAGGGATTGAAGATCTGGCGCAGCCGGCCTGACGGCGGCGCTCCGGACGGAGATTCAGGCGGCCGGCCCGGATCTGTCAGCGCTGCGGATCCCAGGTCGGGTTTTACGGTGCAGACCGGTCGTGGCCTGCTTGTGATCGAGTCGGTCCAGCCCGCTGGCCGTTCCTGTATGAGTGCGGCCGAGTTCGTGCGGGGATATCGTGTTCGTCCGGGTTTGTTGCTGGGGGGTTAGCTGCGCTCGTGCATGTCAGGAAACGTCTTTTTATCAGCTTGCTGGGCCTGGCAGTAGCATTCATTATCCTGCTGGTGCTTTTTATCGCGTACCTGGCTTTCAACTGGAATCTTCCCTGGCACCGGCTTATTCTGCTTTTGCTGGTCTCGCTGGTGATCATCCTGCTGGGAATTGTTACCTTCGGCATCGTCGGCATTGTACTGACCATCTGGAGCGCTAAAACAATTCCCTCTTTCCAGCATCTGATCAGGGCGACGCTGCACATCCTGTTTCCGATCGTAATGCTCCTGGGACGGGGCCTGGGGATCAGCCAGGAGCGCGTCCGGAGTTCCTTCATCGCGGTCAATAACCAGATGATCAGGGCGCGCCGGGAGCAGGTACAGAGTGGCCAGATCCTTGTGCTGGCGCCCCATTGTTTGCAGAATTCGGAGTGTCCCCACAAGATCACCCTTAATCATAACAACTGCCGGAGATGTGGCCATTGCCAGGTAACTGAGCTGATCTCCCTGCGGGAACGATACGGCGTCAACCTGGCCTTCGCTACCGGGGGCACGCTGGCCCGGCGTTTTGTCCAGGTATACCGCCCGAGGGCGATCATCGCCATCGCCTGCGACCGGGACCTGGCCAGCGGCATTCAGGACGCCAGCCCTCTGCCTGTACTGGGAGTCTTGAACGAGCGGCCATGTGGGCCTTGTTTCAACACCAGGGTCAATTTGCAGAATGTCGAGGAGGCAATCCAATTCTTTACCTGTAGTTCAGAGGTGAGGGTTTATCAAAAAGGAGAGCGCTTCCAGGTTACGTGACCCGCACGCCGTCAGGGATGAGGCTTTGCGGGTGCTGCTCTCGGTGGAAAGGAAAGGCGCCTACGCCAACCTGGCGCTGAAAAAACTCACGTCCAGCCACGCTCTGGAGGCGCGTGACGCAGGTTTGCTGACAGAGCTGGTCTACGGCGTCCTGCGCCGGCAAACCACCCTGGACTGGGTTATCGACCGGTTTAGCAAGATCCCTGCCGCCAGGATGAATTACATAGCGCGCAATATTGTCCGGCTGGGGGTATATCAGTTGTTGTTCCTGGAGCGGGTGCCAGTGTCTGCGGCCTGCAACGAGTCGGTCGAGTTGGCAAAAACCTGGAAGATTGGCGGCCTGTCGGGTTTCGTGAACGGCCTGCTCCGCAATATTGCCCGGCACCGGGATGAGATAACCTATCCCGACCCTGATCGGGACCCGGCCCTGCACATCAGCGTCAAATATTCACATCCGGCCTGGCTGGTGGAGCGCTGGTTGCGGCGCTTCGGCCAGGAGGAGACGATCGCCCTCTGCAGGGCTAATAATGAACCGCCGCCGGTAGTCTTGCGCTGCAACACCTTGATGATTGACCCGGAGGGGCTGATCCGGAGGCTGGAGCAGGAAGGGGTAGCTGTTTACCAGAGTCCCCTGATTCCTGAGGCCTTAAGGGTAGCGCCGCACATTTCCATAACCGGACTGCCCTCATTCCAGGACGGCTGTTTTGCCGTTCAGGACGAGAGTTCCATGCTGGCATCGCTGGTCCTGCGGCCGCAGCCCGGCTCGGTGGTGCTTGACGCCTGTGCCGGGCCTGGCGGCAAGACCAGCCATCTGGCACAACTGATGAGGAACAGCGGCCGGCTGCTGGCTTTCGATATCCATCCGCACCGCCTGCGGTTAATTGCCGATACCTGCCGGAGGCTGGGCATTACCATAGTGTCAACCCGCTTGCAGGATGCGGCGGCGCCTCCTGAAGACATGCTGGGTGCGGTGGATTACCTGCTGGTAGATGCTCCCTGCTCCGGGTTGGGAGTGATCAGGCGCAGGCCCGACCTGCGATGGAAGGTGCGGGAGCAGGATCTGGTCGAGCATGCCCGGCAGCAAAAACAAATGTTAAGCGAAGTAAGCAAATGTTTAAAGACCGGGGGGACCATGCTCTACAGCACCTGCTCCACCGAACCGGAAGAGAACGGGGATGTTGTTGAAGCGTTTCTAGGCAGCCATGATCATTGGGAGAGCGTGGATATCTCCAGGCTGGCGCCGCCATCCTTCTTGGCTGACGGCGCCGACCACCGGATGGCGGAGCAGGGGATGCTCCAACTGTTGCCGCACCGCCACGGTACAGACGGTTTTTTTCTAGCGGCTTTGAGAAAGAGGTGATATGGTGAGCTTGCAGGACCTTGATGCCTTCTTGAAAAAGTACTGGGAAGGGATGTTCAGAAAAAGCGCCGGGCCCATGCAGCCTGTGGAGGTTGCCCGGGCTCTCGTCAGGGAGATGAGCGATAAGCGGAGGGTCAGTGTCTCCCGGGTCTATGCGCCCAATGTCTTCATTGTCTGCCTGGGAAGCGCCGACTTTGACCAGACCGCCCCGCTGCAATCCGCCCTGGCCCGGGAGTTGGAGGGGCACATCCAGGAACAGGCGGAGGAAAAGGGATTTTCCCTGATCGGAAAACCGGATGTCTCCTTTAAAGAGGACCAGGCGCTGGATGCGGGGGGAATCAGGATCGAGTCCTCCTTCAACGCAGCCGTCAGCGCAACTGCAGAGGATGCGGCCAGGACCGGGCGTGGGGAAGAGGCCGGCGCCGGGCGTACCACTGAGCTGCAACGCATCGACCAGACCATGATCTTCGGCAAGAGAGAGGCTGATGGCCGGGAGCCGGCGGGACTATACCTGGCGGTGGTTCAGGGCCCAGATATGGGCAAGATCTTCTCGCTGGGACGGGAGCACGAACATCAGCACCTCACCATCGGGCGTAAGATGACCAACAACATCTATCTCACAGATATCAACGCCTCCCGTGAACACGCCCAGGTGGAGTGGCGTGACGGAACGCTGGTCTTGAAAGACCTGAAGAGCCGCAACAGTACTTTTGTCAACGGCGACAGGATTGAAGAGCAGCAGATTGGCGCCGGCGACCTGGTCCAGATCGGGGAAAATATCTTTCAGATAGAAGGGGGTTAGGGAATCCGCATGTTCTGGGTGGCATTGATCCAAAAATATACCATGTCAGCCCTGTTCTATGCCTTCATGTCCCTGATCCTCTATTCATACCTGAAAAAGAGGGAATGGTCGCCACGAGTTGCCTCGCATATGCTCACGGTACTCAAATCGGATTGGCTGTTGGGGCGCTTTTCCGGGCAAACGCCCGAAGCCTCATGGAACTTGAACCGGGAAGCGGTGCTCGGGAGGGACTCCGATTGTGATATCGTTCTACCGGACGCCTTTGTCTCGGCTCGCCATGCCCGGATCTATGCCTCCGGAGACGGCTACTTCGTTGAAGACCTGGGCAGCGCCAACGGCACTCTAATTAACGATAGACCCCTCAATCTGCCTGAGCGGCTGCTGCCCGGTGACCGACTGCAGATCGGCAGGACGACCCTCGGCCTTAATCTGGTGCGCCAGGAAAATAGGCACTTCTTTCTCTCCATCGCACCCGGAATCTTGCTGCTAACCGGTGGTCTCTCGCTATACTGGCAGCAGATGGTGACGCTCCGGGAACTCTGCCTGTTGGTTGCGGTTGCGGTCATACTCAGCGCCACCTGCCTGAAGCTTCAACGCCAGGGCTTGGGTTCCTTCTTTTTCATTCCGGTAGCCATCCTGTCCGCCCTGAGCCTGGTCTTCCTGTTCCGGATCGACCCGGTCTTCGGGCTGCGGCAGTCGTACTGGATTATCCTGGGAGTGGTTGTCTTCTGGCTGACCCGGCTGATCTTGCGGGATTATAAACGTCTGTTCGACTATAAATATATCTCTTTGGCGATCGGGATGTTCTTTCTGCTCATGACCGTGCTTTTTGGCGCCACCGTGGGGGGGAGCCGCAGTTGGCTGACCCTGGGCGCCATGCACCTCGAGCCTTCCGAGCTGGTAAAGATCTTTATCATCATTTTTTTAGCGGCCTATCTTGACGAGAACAAGGAAGTGCTGCGTCTGGGCACACGCCGGGTAGGCCGCTTTCTGCTGCCTGACTGGCCTTACCTGGGCCCGCTGCTGGCGGCCATCGGCCTGTCGTTGCTGCTGCTGGCGTTTCAGAAGGACATCGGGATGGCCCTGCTGTTTTTTTCCCTGTTTATCAGCATGGTCTATGCCGCCACCAACCGGTTGTTCCACCTGTTCTCCGGATTGTTGCTGTTCTTTGCCTGCGCCAGCCTGATGTACCTGGTCTTTCCTCATGTCCAGGAACGCGTCCTGGTTTTTGTAAACCCCTGGCGGTACGCAGCAACAGGCGGCTACCAGATCATCCAGTCCCTGTTTGCCCTGGGAGGCGCCGGTTTGGTGGGATGGGGGCTGGGGAGCGGTTTTCCGACATTGATCCCGGCGGTACACACAGATTTTATCTTCCCCCTGATCGGTGAGGAGATCGGCCTCTTCGGCGCCCTGGGGGTCCTGATGCTCTATCTCCTGTTGGCCTGGCAGGGGTTCAGGGTCGCTCTCCAGTTAAGCGACGGTTTTGGCCGGTTGCTGGCTTTTGGATTCAGCTCCCTGCTGTCCCTGCAGACGTTGATCATCGTCGGCGGCGTGACCAACCTGATTCCGCTGACCGGGATCACGCTGCCCTTTCTCTCTTATGGGGGGAGTTCGTACGTTGCCGGCAGTTTTATGATCGGCTTCCTGGTGAAGCTCAGCGAATACAGGTGAAAATGTCCGTTGGCGGTTAGTCGTTGGAATTTGCATATCTGTCATTGTGATCGTCGGATGTTGGGATACAACCATTGAACAATGGCTTAGAGTATAAGGCTTTTGCTTCTTCAACCACCAACCACTATTTGAGGCGAGGTTTATGTCTGATCCGTTGCGTGATACAATTAACAAGTACCGGTACTTCGTTGCAGGGTGTTTCCTGCTGCTGTCCCTCTACCTCATCTATATCGTGGTGGTCAGGGGCGACAGTCTCAGCCAGTCAAGCGCCAATCCCCGCCCCGGGATCGTCGAAAGCCGGGTGCTCCGGGGAGGAATTTACGACCGGCAGGGAGAAGCATTAGCGGTGGATACCGTTAGCGGCGATCAAAAAAACCGCTCATATCCCTTTGGACCGCTGTATGCGCACATCATCGGGTACGATTCCAGTCGCCTTGGCAAGACCGGCCTGGAAAAGGCGTACGATGCCGAACTGCTGGGTCTCAAGGGTTCGCTGGTGAAAAGACTGTCGGTGCGCTGGGGTCTGAAAGGGGTGCGGGGAAACGATCTCTACCTGACCATCGACAACAGGCTGCAGCAGAGAGCGTGGGACCTGCTCTCGCCATACACCGGAGCTGCGGTGGTGTTGAATCCCCAGACGGGGGAGATCCTGGCGCTGGTGAGCACACCGTCCTTCGACCCGAATCAGCAGAGCCTGGAGAGCCAGTGGGACAAGACCAGCACCGACCCCGGACGTCCATTGCTGGACCGGGCGACCCAGGGGCTGTACCCTCCGGGATCGACGATGAAGATCGTCACTGCCTCGATCGGCCTGACCAAGGACCCCGGATTGCTCAAGGAGACCTATGATTGCACCGGAGAGATCACGATCCAGGGCCGGGTATTGCACTGCTGGGGGGTTCACGGGGTAGTCGATCTGAACAGTGCCCTGGCGGTTTCCTGCGATACCTATTTCGCGCATTTAGGGCTGGACATCGGGACTGATGACTTCACGAAGGGACTGGAAAGCTTCGGCTGGGGCGAGCCCCTGACCTTTGACCTGCCGGTGAGCCAGGTTCCCCTTTACCAGAAGAGCCTTCAAGATCCGAACGGGCTTGCCGAGTCAGCCATCGGACAGGGGAGGATCCTGGCCACCCCGTTGTATATGGCCCTGGTGGACGGGGCGATCGGGAACGGTGGTGTCATGATGCAGCCCTACCTGGTGCAGCAGATCCGGGACCCCGACAGGGGTGTTGTCTGGACTGCCAAGCCGAGGGTTATGAGAAGAGTGACGTCACCGCAGGTGGCGGATCAGGTCAAACAGGCCATGGTGGGCGTGGTCAATAGTGGCACGGGAACAGTAGCGAACATTCCCGGGCTGGAGGTGGCGGGCAAAACCGGGTCGGCCGAAAACCCCGGTGGCGCCCCACACTCTTGGTTCGTGGCCTTTGCACCGGCCAGCAACCCCCAGGTGGCGGTCTGCGTGATGGTCGAGCACGGGGGCGAGGGCAGCCAGGTAGCGGGCCCGATAGCGCGCCAACTGCTACAGCTTGCCTTGACCCAAGGAGGTTGACAGATGATGGTTGGGCAGATAATCGGCGGGAGATACGAGATCATTGCCAAGCTCGGGTCCGGTGGCATGTCTCATGTGTACCAGGCCCTGGACACCATCCTGAACCGGATCGTTACCGTTAAAATACTGAGAAGCGACCTGGCTGAGGACAAGGACTTCGTGCGGCGGTTCCAGGTGGAGGCCCAGGCCGTGGCCAGCCTCTCGCACCCGAACATCGTCAGCATCTACGACGTCGGTCAGGAAAATGGCCTGCCCTACCTGGTGATGGAGTATGTCGAGGGCCTGACCCTGAAGGAGATCATTCAGAAGGAGGGGCCCCTGAGCCCGGCGGAAACCGTCAACCTGGGCGTTCAGGTCTGCGCCGCCCTGGCGCACGCCCACGAGAAGGGCATTATCCATAGAGATATCAAGTCACACAACATCCTGGTGACTCCTGGGGGACGGGTGAAGGTGACCGATTTCGGCCTGGCCCGGGTGCTGTCTGTGCCCAGCGCCACGGTGGCCAAATCCGATACCGTGATGGGATCGGTGCACTACCTGTCGCCGGAGCAGGCCCGAGGCGAGGAAACGGGGCCAAAATCAGACCTGTACTCGCTGGGGGTGGTGCTCTATGAAACCGTTTCCGGGCGTTTGCCCTTCCAGGGAGACAACCCGGTAACCGTTGCCCTCAAGCACGTGCAGTGCTCCCCTCCGGCGCTGTGCAAAGATAACCCGGCCATACCCCAGCGGCTGGAGGAGATCATTTTCAAGGCCATGGCAAAAGACCCCTCCCAGCGTTTCCAGTCAGCCAGAGAGATGCAGCAGGTCCTGTCGGAAGGTTCCCTGCTGGCTGGGGACAGCGCCGGCGCCGACGAGCTGACCCGCGAGCTTCGTCTGCCGGGGCGCAAGCGGCGTCTGCGCCCGGCCGCTCTGATCAGCCTGATCGTCCTCCTGCTTTTGTTGGCAGCGGGCGGCGGCTACGCTTTTTTCAAGTGGTACTTTCCGGGCGTCGACGTGACAGTGCCGCAAGTGACCAAAATGAGCCAGGATCAGGCCAATAGCGCCATCCTGGCTGCAGGGCTGAAGCCGGCGGTACAGACAGTAGACAGCGATAGTGTCGCCAGCGGCATCGTGGTCAATCAGGATCCTGTCGCCGGTTATGTCATGAAAAAAGGACAGATCGTCCGGCTCTCGGTCAGCCAGGGTCCCAGCCAGGTCTACTTGCCCGACGTAACGAACTATACGCTGCAGACTGCCCAGATCACCCTGCGCAATAGCGGCTTCACGGTCAAGGAGACATACCAGCCGACCAATGACCCGGGCACTCCGCCGGGGACGGTGATCGCTCAGGTCCCGAAGGGTGACAGCAATGTGCCCAACAAGAGCGTGGTCACCCTCACTGTCAGTTCCAGCAACCCGATCGTGCCGTCGCTGGTGGGCCAGACAGTGGACCAGGCGCAGGCAGCCTTGAAAGCCTTGGGATTAGTCCTGGGAAGCGTCACCGACGAGAGCAGCCAGGACTACCCGTCCGGAATGATCACCCGCCAGGGTGTCAGTGCGGGCACGACGGCGCAGGCGGGGACGGCAGTCAACGTCTATCGCAGCACCGGGGCAGTCACGAAGCAGTGGGATGTTCCCGTCGACATGAAGGTGAACGAGACCGGCGAGGTCAAGGTGGTCGTCGATGATATGCTCGGGGAACGGGTTGTCTACGATCAGGTCCAGAATGCCGGCGATGAGCTCCACAAGGATTTCGTGGTTTACGGTTCCGGGGTCTTGAAAGTGTATTTTCAGGGGAACATGGTGGAACAACATCCTTTCGGCTAGCATCCTCGGAATGGCTAATAGCCAACGACTAATAGCAGGAGTATTTAATGCGTGAGGGTCTGTTAATCAAGGCGTACGGCGGTTTCTATTATGTTAGGGCCGAGGGCCGGACCTGGGAATTAAGGGCGAGGGGACGTTTACGCCGCGGCGCGCCTGTTGAAGTGGCGGCGCCGCGCCTGCGCCAGCAAGCTGGCGACCAGTTTGCTACGCTCACAATCAAGGTGGCGCGCCTGCAAGCTGGCGCCCGCCGGACGCAAACGGCCGGGCGCCCGGATACCGGGTCCGCGCCAGGTTTCCCGGCGTTGCCGGGGGCGCCGGTGGTGGGTGACCGGGTCATGTTCACGCCCATGGAGAACGGTTCCGGTACGCTCGAGTCGATCTTGCCCCGCAGTAATGTTCTGGCACGGCCCCGGGTGGCCAACGTGGATCAGGTGCTCCTGGTGGTGCCACTGGCTCATCCGGATCCGGACCTGAACTTGACGGACCGGATGCTGATCTGCTGCCAGTCAGAACGCCTTCAGACGTTGATCTGTTTCAACAAGCTTGACCTGGTCAGCCGGGAGGAGGCGGACCGGTTGCTGTCCGTATATGGAGAGGCCGGCTACCAGGTGTTCGCCGCATCCGCTTTGAAGGGCGACGGCCTGGATACCCTGCGCCGGGCGGTCGACGGCAAGATATCGGTCCTGGCTGGACCCTCCGGCGCCGGCAAGTCAACCATCATCAACGCTCTGGATCCCTGTTTCGCCCAGGGAACCGGAGAGATCAGCCAGAAATTGGGACAAGGGCGCCACACCACCAGGTATGTGGAATTGTTGCCGGTGGCGGGCGGTTTTATCGCCGACACCCCCGGTTTCAGCAATTTGGACCTGCCGCCGTTGGGCAGGGCTGATCTCGCCAAGTATTTCCCGGAGATAAGGAGCCTCGCCGGCGAGTGCCGGTTTTTAAACTGCCTGCATCATAACGAGCCGGACTGCGCCGTCAAACAGGCCCTGGACAAGGGCCTCATCGTGGCCAGCCGCTACCGGAACTACCTGTCATTCTTGGCAGAGGTGCTGGTGAAGGAGAGGACCTACTCGTGAGGATCAAGATTGCGCCATCTATCCTGAACGCTGATTTTAGCCGGCTGGCCGACCAGGTGCGTCTCCTGGAACAGGGGGGCGCCGACTCCCTGCACCTGGATATCATGGACGGCCACTT